>NZ_JBKQWU010000007.1:0-119375 GCF_047275745.1 Amaricoccus sp. W119
GTGCCTCAACGCGCACTGGTTCCTGACGCTTGCGGATGCCGGCGAAAAGATGGAGGCTTGGCGCAGGTTCTACAATGAGGATCGGCCCCACAGCGCGATCGGATACAACGCCCCGATCTCGCTCCAAAACGTCCCTGGCGTGTCCGGCCCGCCAGCGTGACAGAGCCCGGAAATTCCAGAGCCGGGCGGCCTAACATTGGGGGCAGCTGGAGCGCTGTCTAAGGCGGGCGATCCGCTGGACCGGCTTGCGGGGGTGGTGGATTTCGAGCTGTTCCGGCCGGAGCTCGACAAGGCGGCGAAGCGGCCACCCATTCGGGGTTTGTCTTCTTCGTTCGCAGGTTGATCCGTCGGCGGGGGTCAACGCTGAGCGGCGCCTCAGTCTGATCGTCGGTCAGGCGGCCTACTTCCGAGTAGGGCTACCGCGCGAACTTCTTGTACTTGATCCGTTTCGGCTCCACCGCGTCCGGACCCAGGCGGCGGATCTTGTCGGTCTCGTAGTCCTCGAAATTCCCTTCGAACCACTCGACATGGCCCTCGCCCTCGAAGGCCAGCATGTGGGTGCAGACGCGGTCGAGGAAGAAGCGGTCGTGGCTGATCACCACCGCGCAGCCGGCGAAATCGACCAGGGCGTCCTCCAGGGCGCGGAGCGTCTCGACGTCGAGGTCGTTGGTCGGCTCGTCGAGGAGGAGCACGTTGCCGCCGGCGCGGAGCAGTTTCGCGAGGTGGACGCGGTTGCGTTCGCCGCCCGAGAGCATGCCGACCTTCTTCTGCTGGTCGGAGCCCTTGAAGTTGAAGGCCGAGCAATAGGCGCGGGAGTTCATCTCGGCGTCGCCGAGCTTCACCACGTCGAGCCCGTCGGAGATCTCCTCCCAGACGGTCTTCGCCCCGTCGAGCGCGTCGCGGGACTGGTCGACGTAGGAGAGCTGGACCGACTCGCCATAGGTGATCTCGCCGCCGTCGGGCGCTTCCTGGCCTGTCAGCATCCGGAAGAGCGTGGTCTTGCCGGCGCCGTTCGGGCCGATCACGCCGACGATGCCGCCGGGGGGCAGGCTGAAGGTGAGGCCCGAGATGAGCTCACGGTCGCCGTAGTGTTTCGAGATCCCCTCGACGCCGATCACGTTCTGGCCGAGGCGGGGTCCGTTCGGGATGACGATCTGGGCGGTGGTGATCTTCTCGCGCTCGGATTTCGAGGCCAGCTCGTTATAGGCGTTGATGCGCGCCTTCTGCTTGGCCTGCCGGGCCTTCGCGCCCTGGCGGATCCATTCGAGCTCGCGTGCCAGTGTCTTCTGCCGCGCCTTGTCCTCGCGCGCCTCCTGTTCCAGCCGCTTGGCCTTCTGTTCGAGCCAGGCCGAATAGTTGCCCTCGTAGGGGATGCCGCGGCCGCGGTCGAGTTCGAGGATCCAGCCGGTGATGTCGTCGAGGAAGTAGCGGTCGTGGGTGACGATCAGGATCGTGCCCTTGTATTCGATCAGGTGCTTCTGCAGCCAGGCGATGGTCTCGGCGTCGAGGTGGTTGGTCGGCTCGTCGAGGAGCAGCACGTCGGGGGCTTCGAGCAGCAGCTTGCAGAGCGCGACCCGGCGCCGCTCGCCCCCCGAGAGCGTGTCGACGCTCGCATCGTCGGGCGGGCAGCGCAACGCCTCCATCGCGATATCGACCTGCGCGTCGAGGTCCCAGAGGTTCTGCGCGTCGATCTGGTCCTGAAGCGCGGTCATCTCCTCCATGAGTTCGTCGGAGTAATCTTCCGCGACCTTCATCGCGACCTCGTTGTAGCGGTCGAGCAGGCCGCGCTTGGCGGCGACGCCCTCCATGACATTGCCGCGCACATCGAGCGCGGGGTCGAGGTCGGGCTCCTGGGCGAGATAGCCGACCGAGACACCCTTCGCCGCCCAGGCCTCGCCCTGGAAGTCCTTGTCCTGGCCCGACATGATGCGCAGCAGCGAGGACTTGCCCGAGCCGTTGACGCCGACGACGCCGATCTTGACGCCGGGCAGGAAGGAGAGGCGGATGTTCTCGAACACCTTCTTGCCGCCCGGATAGGCCTTGGTCAGGCCGTCCATGTGGAAGACGTATTGCGGCGTGGCCATGTCGGGATCCTCGGTGGCAAGAGTCGCGGGTTCCGACGGATGTAGCCGCTCGGGCGCGGGGGTGCAATCGAGGGCGGAAGGCGCCGAGGCAGCCGTCCGCCCTCCGCGCGTCAGCCGTTCGCAGGCCGCCCGCTTGCCTCCGCTGGCTTCTCGATCGCGGCGTTGGCCCATTGGACCACGCGTTCGAGCGCGTTGAAGAAAACGTCGATCGAGAAGCCGACGATGAAGGCGGTCATCAGCGATCCGAGGCCGAGGGTCGTGATGCCCAGGGCATCGCCGCTCGACGTGGTGGTCTGGAACCAGGCGATCAGGATCCCCGCGAGCGCGCCGAGCGAGACGCGCATGACCACCCTGGCGAGCCCGGGGTTCGGCCGAAGCGGGTTCAGGAACTGTCGCATGTAGTAGACGAAGGCCCCCAGCGCGCCGTAGAGCGCGGGAAGGAGCCAGTTGTTGACGACGGTCAGCATGTGTTCGAAATCATGGAGCTCGCTGTTGTCTCCGTTGCCCTTGGCGGATGGGATGACACCGAGCGCGTCGAGAAGGCACTCGCGGAGCGCCCGCACGTTCACAAGGGCAATCGCCGTCGTCCTGACATCCGCGCGCTGACCCAGAAAGGCGTTCATCACAGCCGCCTGATCGCCAGAGTCACAATTCGCGGGTGTCCGGACGCCGGGGTCTACGTAATCTGATGTCGTTTCGCGGAGATCTTCGTCATTCCGGAGACCATCTTTCGCCTCGGTTTCGGGTTTGGCAGGGAACCATGGTCCATACCTGAGGTAGAGATAGACACTTCGTGCTTGTTCTCGCCACATGATCCGCTGTTCGTAGAGGTTTGCGAAGCGCTGTTCATAACGAACGATGGATTCGTGCAACTGCCGCACATCATCGGTTGCTTCGAGCAAGAGCCCAAGGCGAGCCGTGTCAGGCTCGACCGGGCGTGTGGCGGGGGATGCGGCGGAGGCGGAGACGACCGGATCGGCGACCGCGTCCAGTGATGCGTCGGGTGTCTGGACCGTCGCCGCAAGGAGCGGCAGCAGCATCCTGCGCACGGCCTCGTCCTGATCCGCCAAGGATTGGGTGAACTCGAATTTCAGCAGTTCGGTCGTGCGGGCATGCCAGAGCGTGTAGTAGGAGGCCACGACGATCATGACAAAGGTGAGGACCAGGCAGAACGCGGGAACAGGACGTATGCGCCGGTACCATGCCCGTGCCGCGTAGGGATCCCATCCCGTCTTGAGGCCAACCAGGATGTCGGGTCCGACCGTTCTGACGGCCGTCCCGAGCGGTGCGCCTAGCGCCTTCATTTCGGGATTGGACCATTTGATCTCATCTCCGACAGCGGCCGCGTTCGAGACCGCTTCGTAGAACTCCGCGTCGGTTATCTGGCCCGAACGCATACCGAAAGCCGCGATGCGTTCGGCGTCTTCCACAATGCTTCTGGGTGTAGTCATCGCAACGACCCTTGAATGCGAGTTGTGAATAGCAATCCCCCTGTCACTGACAGCGATGGGAGGAAGTCTGCTCTAAAACGATAGGAACAGAAATTCGGTCGGGAATATTCGCGCAGAATACCACGCGGCCCCGAGTCGGGCAAAATGCCCGTGGCGGTCGTCGATGGAGCGTCGGGAGGAATGACGGCCGGCCTCGTGGCGAGCCGAGGCGCTCGTGAGGCGAGCCGGGGTTGAGGCGGGCTGTTCCGCGTGGCAAACCGGGGCCGCCCGCGTCGCAGGAGACCCGACATGACCCCGCTCGCCGCCCCTTTTCCGCATGGCCGCCCGCGACGGCTGCGCCGCACGCCCTGGATCCGCGATCTGGTGGCGGAGAACCGGCTGACGGCGAAGGATCTGATCTGGCCGATCTTCGTGCGCGAGGGCATCGACGTCGAGGAGCCGGTCGCCTCGCTCCCGGGCGTCTCGCGGCTCTCGGTCGACCGGGCCGTGCGCGCGGCGGAGCAGGCGGCGGAGCTTGGCATTCCCTGCGTCGCGCTCTTTCCCTATACCGAGGCTGCGGACAAGAACCCCGAGGCGACCGAGGCCTGGAACCCGGAGAACCTCGTGAACCGGGCGACGCGGGCGATCAAGGCGGCGGTGCCGGAGATCGGCGTGATGCTCGACGTGGCGCTCGATCCCTATAATTCCGACGGCCATGACGGGCTGGTGCGCGGGGGCGTGATCCAGAACGACGAGACGCTGATCGCGCTCGGCCAGATGGCGGTGGCGCAGGCCGAGGCGGGGGCGGATATCCTCGGGCCCTCGGACATGATGGACGGGCGGATCGGCTTCATCCGGCAACTGCTCGAGGAGCAGGATTTCTCCGACACGCTCATCATGAGCTACGCCGCGAAATACGCCTCCTGCTTCTACGGGCCGTTCCGCGACGCGGTGGGGGCGACGGCGGCGCTCGGGAGCGGGGACAAGAAGACCTATCAGATGGACCCGGCCAACGGCGACGAGGCGCTGCGCGAAGTGGCGATCGATCTCGCCGAGGGCGCGGACATGGTGATGGTGAAGCCGGGACTGCCCTATCTCGACATCTGCGCGCGGGTGAAGGCGGAGTACCGGGTGCCGACCTACGCCTATCAGGTCTCGGGCGAATACGCGATGATCGAGGCCGCGGCCGGGAACGGCTGGCTCGACGGCGACCGGGCGGCGGTGGAGAGCCTTCTCGCCTTCAAGCGCGCCGGTTGCGACGGGGTGCTCACCTATTTCGCGCCGAGGGTCGCGCGGCTCATCTCCGGCTAGGCTCGCCGGGAGGGCTCCGTGGCGGCGTGCCGCGCGGGGATGCGCGTGCCCGGATAACCCTGTCCGGCCACCCGGTCGCAGAGCGGAGCCCAGGAACAGGCGGCGCAGGCGGCGCGGATCGTTCTGGCGGCGAAAGCCCGGCGGAGCCTCGCGATCAGCGCGGCGTCGGGCTGGATATGGGCGCCGGGCGCGATCGCGGTGCGGAGCAGTTCGCGCACGGCCCGCGCCGCGCGCCGGTCGCGCTCGGTGATGCTCGGATCGTGGCAATGGATGCTGGGCGGGCCGTCCGGGCCGAGCAGGGGGGCGCAGACGTCGTCGGGGCCCGCCACCACGAGGATCGGCTCGCCATGCGCGATCCGCCCGGCCAGCCGGTCGTAGTTCGCGACGAAGGCGGGGGTGTAGCCCTTGCCGACATAGGTCAGCATGCAGAGCAGGTGATGGGGCCGCAGGCGGATCGTCATCGCCCGCGGACCCCGGAAGCCATCAGCGTGTGAACCGCTGCGCGCCGCCGAGCGCCGCCGCGCCGAGCGCCGATTTCAGGATGCCGCCGAGGATGAAGGGCGCCACGCCCGCGGCGAAGGCCGGGCCGGCGCCGATCATCACCGCGAGCCAGGCGCCGCCGAGCGCGAGGCAGAGCGCGTTGCCCGCGAGCATCGACGCGAAGGCGCGGAGCGGCCTCGACCCGTTCCATCCGCGTTCGGCCAGCCAGCCGGTCAGCATCGCGACGAGCGGGAAGGCGAGCAGGTAGCCACCGGTCGGTCCGAAAAACCGCGCGATCCCGACCGCGCCGCTGGGCGCGAAGACCGGAAGCCCGAGCGCGCCCTGTGCGAGCCAGGCGAGGACGGTCACCGCGCCGAGCCGCCAGCCGTAAAGCGCGCCGATCATCGTGACCGCGAAGGTCTGCATCGTCATCGGAACGGGGATCATCGGAACCTCGATCCGCGAGGCGACGGCGAGGATCAGCGTGCCGACGAGAACGGCGCCGACCTGCCATGCGCGGGACTTCTCGCGCGGACGCAGCGGGCTGAAGGTATCGGCGCCTTGGGCGATCTGGTTCATGTTGCCTCCTCATGGGCGTGGGGCTGTTCTTCCGGGGGCGCGGGGGCCGATCCGGTACACCGATCATGCAGGCCACAGAGGGACGGCGATGGCAAGCCCCCCGTTGGTCTCGCGATGGCCGGATGGGTCGGCAAGAAGCGCCCGATCGAATGCGACGCCTGGCGAGGAAGGCAAACGCGCTTGCCGGCATGTACTTGCTTTCATCGGGGGATATTCGCGGGAACGGACTCCAGGCCGCTTGGCCCGCGCCCGCGTTTCAGTTAACCTCTCCCGATCGAAACACCGGCGTCTGACCGGTGACGAGGCACAGAGCAGAAGGAACTCCCAGATGTCGCTTACGAGACGCGGCTTTATCGTGGCTGGCGGTGGCGCCACGCTCGCCGCCTGCACGTCGCGCACGCCCGAGGACGCGGCCGAGCGCCGCGCGGCGCTGAACGCGGAGATCGAGGAGGCGCGGCGGGAGATGCTCCAGATCCGGGGCGCCTCGGAGCTCGTCGCGGCGTCGCAGGGCGTCCTGATCATGCCCAACATCCGTCAGGTCGGCTTTTTCGCGGGCGGCGCCTATGGCGAGGGCGCGCTTTTCATCGGGCCGGCGATCGTCGAGTACTATTCGCTGTCGCTCGCCTCGGTCGGTTTCACCTTCGGCGCCGCGGCCTATAATCAGGCGCTGTTCTTCTCGACGAGCCAGGCGCTGCAGGACTTCCGCCTCGCCGATGGCTGGCAACTCGGCGCGGGCGTGCAGGTCGTGGGCGGCGAGGACGGGGTTTCCGCCGGGGTCAACACGACGCGGATGAACCGGCCGATCCAGGAGCTGGTCTTCGGTCAGCGCGGCCTCATCGCCGATGCGAGTTTCGCAGGAGCGAAGTACAACCGGATCGTCCGCTAGCAGGCGTGCCGGCGCGTCGGGCCTCAGTGCCCGACGCTGTCGGAGAGCAGGTTCACGACCAGGACCCCGGCGATGATGAGCCCGAGCCCGATGATCGCGGGCGTGTCCAGCCGCTGGCCGTCACGCGCCCAGGCGAGCGCCGCGACCAGCACGATGCCGAGCCCCGACCAGATCGCATAGACGATTCCCGTCGGCAACGTCCGCACGGTCAACGACAGCAGGTAGATCGCGACGGCGTAGCCGATCGCGCAGACGAGGCTCGGGATCGGACGGGTGAACCCGTCCGCCGAGCGTAGCGCCGAGGTCGCGACCACCTCGCAGACGATCGCGATGCCGAGCATCAGGGCGACATTCATCGGAAAACTCCCGGGGGAAAACTCCCGCTCCGCCGCCGTTTCTAGCAACTGAGCGGCTTGCGCGGCAAGTGCGGGCTGGACTTGGGGTGCCACCTCGGCGAAGGCTTGGGCGACGGACCGGAACAGGCGGATTCGCATGGAAGAATCGCTGAGGGGGGCGGTCGCGGCGCGGCGCGCGGAGATGATCGGCTGGACGCGCGCGATGATCCGCGTGCCGACCCTGAACCCGCCGGGGGAGCATTACCGGGAGATCTGCGAGCTCATCGCCGGCTGGCTCGCGCCGATGGGATTCGACTGCCGGTTCATCCGCGCGGAGGGCACGCCCGGCGACAGCGCGCGCTATCCGCGCTGGAACCTGCTCGCGCGACGCGAGGGCGCGCGGCCGGGTCCGACGGTGCATTTCAACGGCCATATCGACGTGGTCGAGGTCGGGCACGGCTGGACGCATGATCCTTTCGGCGGCGACCTGGTCGGCGGCCGCGTCTACGGGCGGGGCGCCTGCGACATGAAAGGAGGCATCGCCGCGGCGCTCGCCGCAGTCGCGGCCTTGCTGGAGGTCTGTCCGGATCTGCCCGGCGCCATCGAGGTCTCGGCGACGGCGGATGAGGAGACGGGGGGCTACGGCGGTGTCGCCTATCTCGCCGAGCGCGGTGTCTTCTCCCGCGTCGATCACGTCATCATCCCGGAGCCGCTCAACAAGGATCGTGTCTGCCTCGGCCACCGCGGCGTCTGGTGGGCGGAACTGGAGACGCTGGGGCGGATCGCGCATGGCTCGATGCCCTTCCTCGGCGATTGCGCGGCCCGGCACATGGGCGCGGTGCTGGCCGAGATGGAGGAGAGCCTTTATCCAACGCTCGCCGCCCGGCGCACGGCCATGCCGGTGGTGCCCCCGGCGGCGCGAGCCTCGACGCTCAACATCAATTCGATCCATGGCGGCCAGGCGGAGCCCGAGCCCGGGTTCGACGGCCTGCCGAGTCCGGTCGTCCCGGACAGCTGCCGGATGGTGATCGACCGCCGCTTTCTCGCCGAGGAGGAGCTTGGCGCGGTCAAGGCCGAGTTCCGCGAGACCGTCGAGCGGGCGCGGGCGCGGCGGCCGTTCGACTATCGCCTGCGCGACGTGCTGGAAGTGCTGCCGAGCATGGCGGACCGCGAGGGTCCGGTCGTGCGCGCGCTCTCGGGCGCGGTCCGCGAGGTGCTGGGCCGCGACCCGGATTATGTCGTCTCGCCGGGAACTTACGATCAGAAGCATATCGACCGGATCGGAAAGCTGCGCGACTGCGTTGCCTATGGGCCGGGAATTCTCGATCTGGCGCATCAGCCGGATGAATACGTGGAGGTCGAGGACATGCTCGATTCCGCGCTGGTGATGGCGCTGGCGCTGGAGCGGCTGCTCCGGCCGGGCCTGGAGGCTGGCGGCGGGGACCGCGGGCCAGGGGAGGGAGCATGAAGCGGAGTCTGTTGGGTCTGGCACTGGCGCTGGTCGTCGGGGCCTGGGCGAGCGCGGGAGTTGCCGCCGCGGCGCCGCGCACCGATATCGTGATCGGCATGCAGCTCGAGCCGCCGCATCTCGATCCGACCGCGGGGGCGGCGGCGGCGATCGACGAGGTCACCTACGCCAATGTCTTCGAGGGCCTGACACGCTACGGCCCCGACGGCGCGATCCACCCCGATCTGGCGGAAAGCTGGGAGATCGCGCCGGACGGGCTCTCCTGGGTCTTCCACCTGCGCCCCGGCGTGACCTTCCACGACGGGACGCCCTTCACCGCCGAGGATGTGGCCTTCTCGATCGACCGCGCCATGGCCGAGGGATCGCAGAACGCGCAGAAGCGGCTGTTCCAGGGCATCGCCTCGGTCAATGTCATCGACGACCAGACGGTCGAGATCGCGCTCGACGAGCCGAAGGCCTCGCTGCTCGCCAATCTCGCCTGGGGCGACGCAGTCATGGTCTCGCCCGCGACGGCTGAGAGCAACAAGACGCTTCCGGTCGGCACCGGCCCGTTCAAACTCGCGAACTGGGTCCAGGGCGACAGGATCGAGCTCGAGCGGAACCCGGATTACTGGGGGACCGCCGCCAAGCTCGACAAGGTGACGTTCAAGTTCATCTCCGACCCGACCGCCGCCTTCGCCGCGATGATGGCGGGCGATGTCGACGCCTTCCCGGTCTTTCCCGCGCCGGAGAACCTGCCGCAGTTCGAGGCGGACCCGCGGTTCACCGTTCTCGTCGGCTCCACCGAGGGCGAGACGATCCTCGCGATGAACAACGCCCGCCCGCCCTTGGACGACCCGCGCGTGCGCGCCGCCATCGCCCATGCGATCGACCGCCAGGCGATCATCGACGGGGCGATGTTCGGCTATGGCACGCCGATCGGCAGCCACTTCCCGCCGACCAACCCGGCCTACGAGGATCTGACCGGGCTGTCCGCCTACGACCCGGAACGGTCGAAGCAACTGCTGAGCGAGGCGGGCGCGGCCGAGGGGCTTCAGGTCACGCTGGCGCTGCCGCCGCCGGCCTATGCCCGCCGGGGTGGCGAGATCGTCGCCGCGCAACTCCGCGCCGTGGGGATCGATGTCGGGATCGCCAATGTCGAATGGGCGCAGTGGCTGGAGCAGGTCTTCACGAACAAGGACTTCGACCTGACCATCGTCGCGCATACCGAACCCGACGACATCGATATCTACGCCCGCGACGACTATTACTTCGGCTATCGCGACCCGGTGATGCGGGCGCTCTGGTCGGGCTATCAGCGCGACACGGCGGAGGCCGACCGTGTGGAGCTGCTGCGCGCGATGCAGGAGCGGATCGCCGCCCGCCATGTGAACGGGTTCCTGTTCCAGCTGCCGAAGACGGGTGTCGCGGACCAGCGGATCAAGGGGTTGTGGGTCGACATGCCCACACCGGCCAACGACATGACGGCGGTCGAGTGGATGGAATGATCCGCGCGAGCGGTCTGGCCCGGTGAGCGAGGCGGGAGCGGCGGGCCGGGGCGGCGTGGCGCGGCATTTCCGGCGCCACATCCGCTTCTACCTCGCGGCGCTCGGCGGTGTCCTGGCCTTCGCGCTGGCCGTCGGCGCCTCCGGCCCGACGCGGATTCTGCTCGGCGGGGACGTGTTCTTCCTGCTCTATCTCGCCTTGCTGCTGCGGCTCGTCCACCGGTCGACTCCGCGGACGCTCCGGGCGCGCGCCGCGAGCGACGACGAGGGGCTGACGGTCATTCTGGGGCTCACCTTCTTCGCGGTCATCTTCGTCCTGACGGCCGTCTTCCTGGTGTTGAACGACCCGCGCCGGATGTCGCCGATCATGCCGGGGCTCGCGATCCTGAGCGCGCCGCTGGTCTGGGCGGTGGTGCATCTGCTGCTGACGTTCCATTACGCCGATCTCTACTACTCGCCGGCGACACCCGCGCCCGAGGGCGAAACGCCGCCGGGCGACGCCGGCGGGCTCGAATTTCCCGGCACGCGCGAGCCCGGCATCGGCGATTTCGCCTATCATGCCTTCGTGATCGGGATGACCTCGCAGGTCTCCGATGTGGATGTCTCTTCGCGGTCCATGCGCCGGACGACGCTGGCGCATGGGATCTTCGCCTTTTTCTACAACACGGTGCTGATCGCACTCGCCGTGAACGCCGCGGTGACCTTCGCGACCTGACCAGCGGTCGCGTTCCGGCCGGGGTTGGCAAGGGCCGCGTGGCGGGGATAGGGTCCGCGCAGCCGAAGGACTGACCGGACCCGTGATACGATACCTGACCACCCGCGGTCTCGCGCTGGCGCTCAGCCTCTGGGTCGCGAGCCTCGTGATCTTCCTCGTCCTGAACGTCGTGCCGGGCGATCCGGCGCGCTACATGCTCGGCATGAACGCGGCGCCCGAGACCGTCGCCACGCTGCGCGCCGAACTTGGCCTCGACCGGCCGGCACCGGCGCGCTACCTCGCCTGGATGGGCGGTATGCTCCAGGGCGATTTCGGCATCTCCTATACCTATCGCACACCGGTGTCGGAGATGATCCTCGACCGGGTCGGCGTCTCGCTTCCGCTCGCGCTCTACGCGCTCGTGCTCTCGACGGCGATCGCGCTGCCGGTCGGGCTCTTCGCGGCGGCGAGGCGCGGGACGGCGGCGGAGACCGGGGTGATGGCGGCGACGCAGCTTGGCATCGCCGTGCCGAATTTCTGGCTCGCGATGCTGCTGGTCCTGGTCTTCGCCGTGCGGTTGCGATGGTTCGCGGCGGGCGGCTTCCCGGGCTGGGACGCCGGGATTCTCGCCGGGCTGAAGGCGCTGACCCTGCCCGCGGTCGCGCTTGCCGTGCCACAGGCCGCGATCCTTTCGCGCATCGCCCGCTCCGCGCTGATCGAGACGCTGGGCGAGGATTTCATCCGCACCGCCCGCGCCAAGGGCCTGACGCGGGGACAGGCGCTCACCCGCCATGCGCTCCGCAACGCGATGATCCCGGTCCTGACCATCATCGGACTGCAATTTTCCTTCCTGCTCGCGGGGGCGATCATCATCGAGAACGTCTTCTTCCTGCCGGGCCTCGGGCGGCTGGTCTTCCAGGCGATCAGCCAGCGCGACCTGATCGTGGTGCAATCGGTGGTGATGCTGCTGGTCTGCGCCGTGATCCTCGTCACCTTCCTCGTCGACATCCTCTACGCGGTCGTCGATCCGAGGCTGCGGCGGCGATGACGCGCGGGGTTCTCATCGGCGCCGGGCTGACGGCGGTGCTCGTCCTCGCCGCGCTCCTCTCGCTCGTCTGGACGCCGCATGACGTGGCGGCGATCGATATCGCGGCGAAGCTTCAGGGGTCCTCGGCCGCGCACTGGCTCGGCACCGATCATTTCGGCCGCGACCTCTTCTCGATGATCCTCGTCGGTGCCCGGGTCTCGCTCGCGGTCGCGCTGGTCGCGGTCGGCATCGGCGCGGGGCTCGGCGTGCCGCTCGGCCTCATCGCCGCCGCGCGGCGCGGGAGCGTCGTGGACGAGGTGGTCACGCGGGCGAATGACGTGATCTTCGCCTTCCCGTCGCTCCTGATCGCGATCCTCATCACGGCGGTCTTCGGGCCTTCGGCTCTCAATGCGATCATCGCCATCGGCATCTTCAACATCCCGGTCTTCGCGCGCCTGACCCGGGGCGCCGCGCTCGCGCTCTGGCAGCGGGATTTCGTGCTGGCGGCGCGGGTGGCGGGCAAGGGCGACGCGCGGATCTCGGTCGAGCACATCCTCCCCAACCTCGCGGACCTCCTGATCGTGCAGGCGACGATCCAGTTCTCGCTCGCCATCCTCGCCGAGGCGGCGCTCTCCTATGTCGGGCTCGGGGCGCAGCCGCCGACGCCCTCCTGGGGGCGGATGCTCGCCGACAGCCAGACGATGATCGCGATCGCGCCCCGGCTCGCGTTGGTGCCAGGGCTTGCGATCGTGCTCGCCGTCCTCGGCCTCAATCTGCTTGGCGACGGGCTGCGGGACATGCTCGATCCCCGGACACGGCGGGCGCGCGCGTGAGGGTGGGTGGCGAAGGCGTCGCGATCGAGGGCGTGACGGTCACGATCGGCCGGCGCCGCGTGCTCGGCGGCGAGAGCGGCGTGTCGCTCGCGGTCAGTCCCGGCGAGATCCTCGGGCTGATCGGCGAGAGCGGGTCGGGCAAGTCCATGACCGCGCTTGCGATCTCGCGCCTGCTGCCGCACGGGGCGGTGGCGGGAGGCAGGGTGCTGCTCGGCGGGCGCGATCTCTTCGGGGTGTCGGAGCGGGAGATGTGCGGCGTGCGCGGCCGCGATATCGGGATGATCTTCCAGGAGCCGATGACGGCGCTCAACCCGCTGATGACGATCGGGGATCAGGTCGCGGAGACCGCGCGGGTCCATGGCGGCGCCTGGCGGGCCGAGGCGGCGGCGCTGGCGCGCGAGGCGCTCGACCGGGTCGGGCTCGCGGAGATCCCCGCGAGCCGCTATCCGCACGAGCTCTCCGGCGGGCAGCGGCAGCGCGTCGGGATCGCGATGGCGGTCGCCTTGCGCCCGCGGCTTCTGATCGCCGACGAGCCGACGACCGCGCTCGATGTGACGACGCAGGCGCGGGTGCTCGATCTCATCCGCCGACTGGTCCGCGAGGACGGCATCGCCTGCCTGATGATCACGCATGATCTCGCGGTGGTGGCCGAGATGGCCGACCGGCTCGCGATCATGACGGAGGGCCGGATCGTCGAGACCGGGCCGACCGCTTCCGTGCTCGGCGCGCCGATCCACTCCTACACCCGCGCGCTTCTCGCGGCCTCGACGCATCGTCCCGTGATGCCCGCGCGGCCACGTGGCGGCGTGCTCGCCGAGGCGGCGGGTCTCGTGCGTGAGTATCCCGCCGGGCCGCGGCGGCTTCTCGGTCGGCGCGCGGTGTTCCGGGCGCTCGACGGGGTGAGCTTCTCGCTCGACGAGGGCGAGAGTCTCGGGCTCGTTGGCGAGAGCGGCTCGGGCAAGTCCACGCTCGGGCGCGCGGTGCTGGGGCTTGAGCGGCTTCAAGGCGGCGTGGTCAGGGTCGATGGCGCCCCGGTCGGCCCGGATGCGCGCATGGCGCCTGAGACGCGGCGCGCGGTTCAGGCGGTGTTCCAGGACCCCTACGGCAGTTTCGACCCGCGCCACCGCGTCGCCCGGCTGGTCGCGGAGCCGTTTCACCTCGTCCCGAACGCGCCCAAAGGCGCGGCCCGGCGCCGCGCGGTCGAGGCGGCGCTGGAGGCGGTGGGGCTGAGCGCGGCCGACATGGAGAAATACATCCACGAATTCTCCGGCGGCCAGCGGCAGCGGATCGCGATCGCCCGCGCGCTGATCACCCGGCCCCGGCTCATCGTGCTCGACGAGGCGGTCTCGGCGGTCGACGCCCGGGCGCGGGCACGCATCCTCGACCTGCTCGCTGACCTCGCCGGACGCTTCGGTCTGAGCTACCTTTTCATCAGCCACGACCTCACGGTGGTCCGGGCGATCACCGATCGGGTGATGGTGATGAAGGCCGGGGAGATCGTCGAACAGGGGCCGACCGTGGATGTGCTGAGCCGGCCCGCCCATGCCTACACGAAGGCGCTGATCGCCGCGGCGCCGGAACTGGAGATCGCGTCATGATGATGGTGGGCCCGAGGAATCTGATCACCGATGTGCCGGGGCTTCTGGTCGGCAACGCGGGCGACGCGCGGCTCAAGTCCGGCGTCACGGTACTGACGGCCGAGGCGCCTTTCGTCGCGGCCGTCGATGTGCGGGGCGGCGCGCCGGGAACCCGCGAGACGGATCTGCTCGATCCCGGCCGGCTGGTCGAGGCGATCGACGCGCTCGTGCTCTCCGGCGGCTCGGCCTTCGGGCTCGACGCCGCCTCGGGCGTGGTCGAGGGACTGCGCGCGGCGGGCCGGGGCTTCCTGGTCGGTGAGATGCGCGTGCCGATCGTGCCCTCGGCGATCCTGTTCGATCTGCTGAACGGCGGGGCGAAGGACTGGGAGGAGAACCCCTATCCCGCGCTCGGGCGCGCCGCGCTCGCCGAGGCGGCCGAGGATTTCGCCATCGGCACGGTGGGGGCGGGCATCGGCGCCACGACCGCGACGGTGAAGGGCGGGCTCGGCTCGGCCTCGCTGGTGCTCGAAAACGGCGCGACGGTCGGAGCTCTCGCCGCCGCCAATGCGATGGGCGGTGTGCTGGTGCCGGGGACGCGCCGGTTCTGGGCCGCGCCCTTCGAGATCGGTGGAGAATTCGGCGGGCTCGGCTCGCATCCCGACCCGGTGCCGCCCTTCACGGCGCGGCCGATGAAACCGGGTCCGGACGACGAGCCGGGGCTCGAAGCCGCGCGGGCGAATACCACGATCGCCATCGTCGCGACCGATGTGGGGCTCGACAAGGCCGGTGCGAAACGGCTCGCGGTGGCGGCGCATGACGGGCTCGCCCGCGCGATCCATCCGGCGCATACACCCTTCGACGGCGATCTCGTCTTCGGCGTCTCGATGGGCGCGCGGCCCGTGGAAGGGCCGTTCGAGCAGATGCAGCTTGGTCACGCGGCGGCGATCTGCCTCGCGCGCGCCATCGCCCGCGCCGTCCATGCCGCGAGCCCGGAGCCCGGCGACCGGATGCCCTGCTGGTCGCAGCTCAGGGATTGAGGCCCCCAAACCTCGTCCGAATCCTTGCCGGAAGCTTGACGGATCGTCGCGCATTGCAGGAACAGAACGCGACCGCGGTAAGATCGGGTTCAGCATCGCCGCGGTAGTCAGACCCTCGGGGAACGGGGGTAACCATGGACACGACTCGCAACATCACGATCATCAAGCGGCGCAAGGTGGTCATGGAGGGCCATCACGGCGGCGCATGGAAGGTGGCCTACGCCGATTTCGTCACGGCGATGATGGCGTTCTTCCTGCTCATGTGGCTGCTCAGCGCCACGGATCAGACGACGCGCGAGGGGCTCGCGGATTTCTTCAGCCCGACGATCCCGATCCACCAGATCAATGGCGGCGGCGATGGCCCGTTCGAGGGCATGGGCATGTTCGGCGCCGGGACGGATTTCGTCGCGCCGAAGCCCGAGCCCGGAAAATCCGAGGCGCGGGGCGCGAATGACGACGCCCGCCTCGCCGAGATTCAGAAGGCGCTGGCCGCGACGAGCGGCGACGCGGCGCGGGCCGACCCGCTTCTGCGTCACATCGCGACACGGATCACCGACGAGGGGCTGATCATCGACATCTTCGACGTGCCGGGCTCGCCGCTCTTCGATGCGCGGGGCGCGAAACCCAACCCGATCCTCGACGAACTGCTCGCGATGATCGGCCGGGTGATCGCCCGCGCGCGCAATCCGGTCGCGGTCACCGGCCATCTCGCGCCGGGCGATGCGATGGGCGAGGACGGCTTGCCGGGCTTCGGCCAGCCCGTCGATCCCTGGCGTCTCTCCGCCGAGCGCGCGCAGGCGGCGCGCATGCTGCTGACCGGGGCGGGGGTCACCGAGGCGCGGCTCGCCCGTGTCGCCGGCAAGGCTGACCGGGCGCCCGCGACCGACCTGCCGGACGATCCCCGCAACCGCCGGATCGAGGTCACGCTGCTCCGCCGTTTCGACGACGCGCGCCGTTAGCCGATACCGTCAACCCGGCCCGTTAGCCCATTCTTAAGCGGCGGCGCCGATGGTGGCCCCCGGACGGCGCCGCGCCGCGCGTTCCCGAGGCGAGAGCCCGAGGGACCGCGCCCGACCCGGCCCGGGCGAATCCCAAGGCTAGCAGGAGCACTCATGGGCATTTCTTCCTCGTTGAACGCGGGCGTGTCGGGCCTCAACGCGAATTCGAACAAGCTCGCGACCATCTCGGACAACATCGCCAATTCCCAGACCAACGGGTACAAGCGCGCCGACATGGACTTCTCGTCGCTGACGGTCAACGACTCGCGCGGCGCCTATACGGTAGGGGGCGGCCGGGCCTACGGGGCGGGAGGTGTCGCCACCTCGGCGATGTTCGACATCGAGGCGAAGGGGGCGATCACCGGCACGACCAATTCGACCGATATCGCGATCGCCGGGCGCGGGCTCCTGCCGGTGACCTCGCTCGCCTCGGTCGGCCAGACCGCGGTGACGCAGGATTTGAAGCTCACCTCCACCGGGTCCTTCGAGCTCAACGCTGACGGCTATCTGACGACGCAGTCGGGGCTCGTTTTGCTCGGCTGGCCGGCCGACGCGACGGGCGAGGTGGCCGAATTCCCGCGCGACACCTCCTCCTCGCTCGAAGCGATCCATGTGAACCTCTCGGGCTCCGCCTCGCGGCCGACCAGCAACATCGTCCTGAGCGCGAACCTGCCCGCCACCTCGACGATGTCTGGCGCGGATGGTGACGTGGAGGCGATGACGGTCGAATATTTCGACAATCTCGGCACGTCGCAGAGCCTCGCGCTCAGCTTCACGCCGAGCGTGCCCGGCACCGGGGCGAGCAACGCGTGGACGCTCGATCTCGTCGATCAGGCGAGCGGTCTCTCGGCGGGCAGCTATGAACTCACCTTCAGCGCGGGCGCGGGCAACGCGGGCAATCTCCTGTCCGTCGGCCAGCTTTCCGCCGGATCGGCGCCTCCCTCGACGAGCTATGACGATGCGACGGGTGTGCTGACGCTCGAACTCGCCGATCAGACGATCACGATGCAGATCGGCTCGACCGATCCCGCCGGATCGCATTATCTCACCCAGCTTTCGACCGTGTTCTCGACCTCGGGCGTGACCAAGGACGGCAACGCGGCGGGAACCTTCACCGGGCTCTCGATCGACGAGAAGGGCTACCTGAGCGCGAACTACTCGACCGGGTTCAGCCGGGTGATCTACCAGGTGCCGGTCGCCGACGTGCCGAACATGAACGGGCTCCGAGTGCTCGACAACCAGTCTTTCGCGGTCTCGCCGCAGAGTGGCGCGGTTTTCCTCTATGACGCGGGATCGGGTCCGGCCGGATCGATCGAAGGCTTCGCGCTGGAGCAGTCGACGACCGACACCGCCCAGGAACTGACCCAGCTCATCCAGACCCAGCGGGCCTATTCGTCGAACGCGAAGATCATCCAGACCGTCGACGAGATGCTGCAGGAAACCACCAACCTCAAGCGATAACGCGCGAGCCGAGTAGGGTCAGGCCATGAGCATATCCAACGCGCTGAACAGCGCCGCCTCCGGTCTCCGGGCGACGTCGAAACTGGCGAGCACGATCTCGAACAATGTCTCGAACGCGCTCACACCCGGCTATGCCAGCCGCGCGACCGAGCTCAGTTCGGTGACCGCCGGCGGGCTCGGCTCCGGCGTCCGGGTCGCCGGCACGACGCGGGCCGAGCATCCCTACCTCACCGCGGAGCGCCGCGTCGCGGAGGCGGCGGCCGAGGCGAGCAGCGTGCGCGCCGACGCCCACGCCCGCCTTGTCGGCGCGATGGGCGAGGCCGGGGCGGCGGGGTCGCTCTCGGCGAGCGCCACCGCGTTTGAGACGGCGCTCATCGCGGCCAGCGCCACGCCACAATCGCCCGCGCTGCTCGGCACCGCGGTGGAGGCGGCGCGGGCGCTTGCAACGTCGCTCACCTCGACCGCCGCCGTGGCCGCGCAGGTCCGGAGCGAGGCGGAAACCGCCATCGCGGCGCAGGTCGAGACGCTCAACGCGACACTGCATCGGATCGAGGATCTGAACGGCAAGATCGTCAGCCTTTCGTTGCAGGGGGTCGATACCCTCTCGCTTCAGGATCAGCGCGCGACGCTGATCGACCAGATCTCGACCATCGTTCCGCTCAAGACCGTGAACCGCGGCGACGGCGCGGTCGCGCTCTATGCGCAGGGCGGCGGCGTCCTGCTCGACGGCGCGGTCTGGGAGGTCGGGTTCACGGCGGCGCCGAATGGCGTGACCTCCGAGATGACGCTCGAAAACGGTGCGCTGAGCGGGCTGACGCAGCGGCAGGGCACGCTGACCGTCGATCTCGATGTCGGGACCGGCAGGGGCCGCCTCGACGGCGGCTCGCTCGGCGCGCTCTTCGAGGTGCGCGACAGTCTCGTGCCCGGCGTCACGGCGGAGCTCGATCTCTACGCCGCCGATCTCATCGCGCGGTTCGAGGAACTCGCACCCGCTTCCGCGCTCGACGCGGGCGGGGAGGGGCTTTTCGTCGACGCGGCCGGGACCGGCGCGACGGCGGGGCTCGCGGGCAGGATCGGCCTCAACGCCGCCGTCGATCCGGCGGCGGGCGGCGCGGCCTGGCGGCTCCGCGACGGGCTCGGCGCCGCCGACCCGGGCGCCGAGGGCGATGGGAGCACGCTGCAGGCGCTCGCAGATGCGATGACGGCGAAACGCGACCCGGCGGGGTTCGCGTCGCAGACGGCGCGGAACGACTCGGCGACCATGGCCTCCGAGATCTCGTCCTATTTCACCGGCCGTTCGGCCCGCGCGGATGACGATCTCGCCTTCCAGACCGCCCGCGCCGACGCGCTCGGCGAGGAGGAGCTGAACGTCACCGGCGTCGACAGCGACGGACAGTTGCAACTCCTGACCGCCGTGGAGCGCGCCTATGCCGCCAATGCCAAGGTTCTGTCGACGATCGACGAACTGATGCGGGTCCTGTTGGAGATCTGAGAACCATGAAGATCGCGGGTACTTCCGACCTCGGCCGGCTCGCGGGGCTGAAACGCGCCTCGGCCGAGACGCGGGCGGCCATGGGCAAGGCCGCGACGGAGATGACCACGGGCGAGAAGACGAGCCGCCTCGACGCGACCTCGGGCGACATCACCCGGCTCTTCGCGGTCGAGCGCGCCTTCGACCGCAACGCGGCCTTCTCGAACACCGTCGCGCTGGCCGGGTCGCGGCTCGACATGACGCAGAACGCGCTCGGCCTCATCCTGTCGCCGGTGCAGGATCTCGCGGACGGATTGGCGACCACGGCCGGCATGGGCGACGTGGCGGCGAGCCTCATTCATGCGAACCGCGCGTGCGAGGCTTTCGCCGATACGGTCAACGCGCTCAATACGCGCGCGGGCGGCCTGTCGCTCTTCGCGGGTACCGCGACCGACACCGCCGCGCTGGCCCCGGCCGAGATGATGCTCGCCGAGCTCGACACGATCGCGGGCGCGGCGGGGACGGCGGCGGAGGCGATCGACGCGATTAACGCCTGGTTCGCGCCGGGCGGGGGCTTTCATGCCAGCGGCTATGTCGGTTCGGCGGACGATCTGGCGCCCGCGGATCTCGGCGAGGGCCGGCGGCTCGACTACGCGGTGCGGGCCGACGCGGAGGAGCTGACCGAGGTGCTCCGGGCGCAGGCGCTCGCCGCCGTGGTCGCGGGCGGCGCCTTCGCGGGGAATAGCGGTGCCCAGATGGAGATCCTCGATGCCTCGGGCGTCGCGATGATGTCGGCGCGGGAGGGGCTGCTCGATCTGCGCTCCGCCGTCGGCGTGTCGCAGGAGACGGTCGAGAACGCCAAGGCCGCGCGGACGGCGGAGAAGGACACGCTCGATCTGGCGCGGAACGCGATCATGTCCGTCGATATGGGCGAATCGGCCACGATCTATCAGGCCTTCGAGACGCAGTTGCAGACGATATACACGGTGACCGCGCGGCTCGGCGAGCTTTCCTTCGTCAAGTACATGTAGGCCCCGGGCGATGCGCTTCCTCCTCATGCTGGGCGCGATGCTCGCCGGGCTCCTTCTCGCCGCGCAGCCCGGCCCCGCGGCCGCCTCGCCGGCGCGCATCAAGGATCTGGTCGAGATCGACGGGGTGCGCGGCAACGACCTGCTCGGCTACGGGCTCGTCGTCGGTCTCAGCAATACCGGCGATTCGCTCCGCAACTCGCCCTTCACCGAGGACGCGGTGGTGAACCTCTTGGAGCGCCTCGGCGTCAATGTGACGGGAGAGCAGATCCGCGCGCGCAACGTCGCGGCGGTTCTCGTCACGGCGAGCCTGCCGCCCTTCGCGCGCGCCGGCGGCCAGATCGACGTGACCGTCTCGGCGATCGGCGACGCATCGAGCCTGCTCGGCGGGACCCTCGTCATGACGCCCCTGAACGCGGCGGACGGCCAGATCTACGCCGTGGCGCAGGGCTCGATCATCGCCGGCGGTGTCAGCGCCGAGGGCGACGCGGCGCGGGTCACCGAAGGGGTGCCGACCTCGGGGCTGATCCCGGCGGGTGCGCGGGTCGAGCGGGAAGTGGCCTTCGACTTCTCATCGGTGCGCGAGTTCCGCCTCGCGCTCCGCAACCCCGATTTCACCACCGCGGCGCGGATCGCGACCGCGATCAACAACAACCTCGGCACCCGGATCGCACAGCTTCTCGATTCCGGCACCGTCCGGCTCGACCTCGCCCGGGCGGGGATCGACACGCCGGCGCTCCTGATGGCGCAGATCGAGAACATCGAAATCCTCACCTCGACCAAGGCGCGGGTCGTGGTCGATCAACGCTCCGGCACGATCATTCTCGGTTCGGACGTGCGTATCAGCCGGGTCGCGGTGACCCAGGGCAACCTCACGCTCAGGGTGGAGGAGCAGCCGATGGTCGTGCAGCCGAACCCCTTCGCCGATGGCGCGACCGTGGTCATACCGCGCACCGAGGCGGGGATCGAGGAGGAACCCGGCAACGGGCTCGCCATCGTGGAGAATTCGGTCTCGCTGCCGGAACTCGTCGCGGGCCTCAACGCGCTCGGCGTCTCGGCGCGCGACATGATCGACATCCTGAAGTCGATCAAGGCGGCGGGCGCGCTCCACGCCGAGTTCATCGTGCAGTAGGCGCGGACCAGACCGTCTCACATGTCGAGTTGCACTTCCTCGATCGCCACGCCGATCATCTCCGCGAGGACCTCGACCACGAGCTTGTGGTCCTCGCGCTGCGGCAGGCCCGAGACGACGACCGCGCCGACGCAGAGCCCGCTGACGAGAAAGATCGGGAAACCGCCGCCCGCCGTCGCATAATCCGAGAGCGCGAGGCCCATGCGCTGGTGGATCGTCTCGCCAGCGCCCGTGGAGAGCCCGACGCGATAGCTGCTGCGCTCCAGAAGCTCGACGGTATTGGCCTTGCGCCGGGCCCAGTCGGCGTTGTCCGGGCCGGTGCCCGGCATCGCGCTGAGAAAGACCGTCCGCTTGCCGAGCCGGACCTCAATCAGCACGGAGAGCCCGCGTTCCTCGGCCAGCCCGCGCAGCCGCGTCCCGAGATCCCAGGCCGTCCCGAGATCGAAACTCCGGAACCGCAGCCGCAGTTCCTGGCCCTCGAGAATGTCGGTGTCGCTCAGCTTGCTCATTCTCGCTCCTTCGCAGAGGTTCAGCTCGCGGCCGCTTCGAGCGCCACATCCTCGAAGGCGGCGGCCAGCAGCGCGCGGGTGTAGTCGGTCTTCGGCGTTTCGAAGATCTCGTCGCCCGTCCCCTGTTCCACCACGTCGCCGTCGCGCATGACCAGCACCCGGTGCGAGAGCGCGCGGACGACGCGCAGGTCGTGGCTCACGAAGACATAGGCGAGGCCGAATTTCTCCTGCAGCCGGCGCAGCAGTTCGACGATCTGCACCTGCACCGTCATGTCGAGCGCGCTGGTCGGCTCGTCGAGCACGACGAGCTTCGGTTGCAGCACCATCGCGCGGGCGATCGCGATGCGCTGGCGCTGGCCGCCGGAAAACTCGTGCGGGTAGCGGTGCCGCGTCGCGGGATCGAGCCCGACCTCGCGCAGGATGTCGATCACCCGCTCCTCCGGGTCGCCGTCATGCCCGTGCAGGCCCAGCCCCTCGGCCACGATCTGCTCGATCGTCATGCGCGGGCTGAGTGAGCCGTAGGGGTCCTGGAAGACCATCTGCATGTCGCCCCGGATCGCGCGGAGCTCGCGGTTCTTCCAGCCCTGGATGTCGCGGCCGAGAAAGACGATCCGCCCCTCCGAGGAGATGAGCCGCAGGATGGCGAGCGCGAGCGTCGTCTTGCCCGAGCCGCTTTCGCCGACGATGCCGAGCGTCTCGCCGGCGCGGACCGCGACATCGGCGCCATTGACCGCCTTCACATGGCCGACCGTCCGCCGCAGCAGCCCGGCCTTGATCGGAAACCAGACCCGCAAGCCCTCGGTCCGCAGAATCTCCGCCGCGCCCTTCGGGACCGGGCCGGGGGTGCCGGTCGGCTCGGCGGCGAGCAGCGCGCGGGTATAGGGGTGCCTGGGATTGGCGAAGATCTCCTCGGTCGGGCCGGTCTCGACGATCTCGCCCGCCTTCATCACCGCGACCCGATCGGCGACGCGCCGCACGATGCCGAGGTTGTGGGTGATGAAGAGCATCCCCATCCCCTCGCGCGCCTGGATCTCGGCGAGCAGTTCGAGGATCTGCGCCTGGATCGTCACGTCGAGCGCGGTGGTCGGCTCGTCGGCGATCAGGACGTCGGGGCCATTGGCGAGCGCCATGGCGATCATCACCCGCTGCCGCTGCCCGCCCGAGAGCTGGTGCGGATAGGCGCCGAGGCGGGTCTCCGGGTCGCGGATGCCGACCTGGGTCAGAAGCTCGATGATCCGCGCCCGCGCCGCCTCGCCGGAGAGCCCCTGATGCAGGGCGAGGCTCTCGCCGATCTGGCGCGCGATCGTGTGCAGCGGATTGAGGCTCGTCATCGGCTCCTGGAAGATGAAGCTGATGTCGTTGCCTCGTATCCGCCGCAGCGTCCGGTCCGGGGCCGCGCCGAGGTTCTCGCCGCGATAGAGGATCTCGCCCGTCACCTCGGCATTGTCGGGCAGGAGCCGGGCGGTCGAGAGCGCGGTCACCGACTTGCCCGACCCCGACTCACCGACGATTGCCAGCGTCTCGCCCGCGCGGAGGTCGAAGGAGACGCCCTTCACCGCCTCGAACCGGTCCGCGCCCTGGACGAAGGCGACACGGAGGTCGCGGATCGAGAGGATCGGCGCCGCCGGATCGGGGATCTCCGCCGCGCTCACTTGAAGGTCTTTCGCGGATCGAAGGCGTCGCGCACCCCCTCGAAGACGAAGACAAGAAGCGAGAGCATGATCGCGAAGGTGAAGAAGGCGGTGAAGCCGAGCCAGGGCGCGTTCAGCCGGTTCTTGCCCTGCAGCGCCAACTCGCCCAGCGAGGGATAGGAGGCCGGCAGGCCGAGCCCGAGGAAATCGAGCGCGGCCAGCCCGCCGATGGCGCCGGTGATGATGAAAGGCATCAGCGTCAGCGTCGCCACCATCGCATTCGGCAGCAGATGGCGGAACATGATGGTGAGATCGCCGACCCCGAGCGCGCGCGCGGCGCGGACGTATTCGAAGTTCCGCGCCCTGAGGAATTCCGCGCGCACCACGCCGACGAGGCTCGTCCAGGAGAAGAAGGCGATCAGCAATGTCAGGAGCCAGAAGCTCATCGTGAAGATCGCCGAGAGGATGATGATGATGTAGAGGCTCGGCATGTTGGCCCAGATCTCGACCAGCCGCTGGAAGACGAGATCGACCGCGCCGCCGAAATAGCCCTGCGTCGCCCCGGCGGCGATGCCGATCGCGCTCGAGATGACGGCGACGATCAGCGCGAAGAGCACCGAGATCCGGAAACCGTAGATCACCCGCGCAACCACGTCGCGCGTCTGATCGTCGGTGCCGAGCCAATGCGTCCGGTCCGGGGGCGAGGGCGCCGAGGCCACGTCGTAGTTGATCGTGTCGAAACTGTAGGGGACGAGGGGCCAGACCGCCCAGCCGGGCGCCGCGATGGGCGTGCCGTCCACCGCGCCGGTCTCCTCCGCCTCCGCGTAGACGCCTTCGGGATCGTCCAGACAGGCTTCGAGCCCGCCGGTCCGGATCAGGCAGCGCACCTCGGGCGAGTGATATTCCGCCTCGGTCTCGAACTCGCCGCCGAAATCCGCCTCGGAATAGAAGGAAAGCACCGGTGAGCGCAGCTCGCCCTGGTACCAGACCGCGAGCGGCTTGTCGTTCGCGACGAATTCCGCGAAGAGCGTGACCGTGAAGATCACGAGGAAGATCCAGAACGACCAGAAGGCGCGGCGGTTCGCCTTGAAATTCGCGAGCCGGCGCCGCTGCAGGGGATTGAGCTTCATCAGGTCTCGCGGCTTTCGAAGTCGATCCGGGGATCGACCCAGACATAGGTGAGATCGGACAGGAGCCCGACGACGAGCCCGAGCACGCCGAAGATGTAGAGCGTACCGAAGACCACCGGATAATCCCGCTGGATCGCGCTCTCGTAGGCGAGCCGCCCGAGCCCGTCGAGCGAGAAGATCGTCTCGATGATGAGGCTGCCGCCGAAGAAGACCGCGATGAAGACCGCCGGAAAGCCCGCGATCACGATCAGCATCGCGTTGCGGAACACATGACCGTAGAGCACGCGGCCCTCCGTCAGCCCCTTGGCGCGCGCGGTGATCACGTATTGCTTCTTGATCTCGTCGAGGAAGGAATTCTTCGTCAGCAGGGTGAGCGTGGCGAAGGCGCCGATGGTCGAGGCGGTGACCGGCAGCACGATATGCCAGAGATAGTCGAGCATCTGGCCCAGGAGGCTCAGTTCCGCCCAGTTGTCCGAGGTCAGCCCTCGGAGCGGGAAGATCCGCCAGTACGACCCGCCCGCGAAGAGCACCAGCAGCATGATCGCGAAGAGAAAGCTCGGGATCGCATAGGCGACGATGATCGTGGCGCTGGTCCAGGTGTCGAAGGTCGAGCCGTCGCGCATCGCCTTGCGGATGCCGAGCGGGATCGAGATCAGATAGGCGAGGAGCGTGGACCAGAGGCCGAGCGTGATCGAGACCGGCATCTTCTCGAGGATGAGGTCGAGCACCGAGATCGACCGGAAATAGCTCTCGCCGAAATCGAAGGTCAGGTAGTTCCCGAGCATCAGGAAGAAGCGCGTCAGGGGCGGCTTGTCGAAGCCGAACTGCTTCTCAAGCTCGGCGATGAACTGCGGCGGCAGCCCTTGCGCCCCCCGGTAGTCGCCCACCGGCTCGGCACCGCCGCCACCGCCGCCGGAGATCCGGCCGAGCGCGTCGGTATCCTGCTGCAGCTGCGCCAGCACCTGTTCCACCGGTCCGCCCGGCATGAACTGCGTCAGCAGGAAGTTGAGCGCGAGAATCCCGAACAGCGTCGGGATCATCAGCATCAGCCGCCGCAGGACATAGGCGCCCATGTCAGCGCAGGGTTCCCGCGGCGCGCAGCGCCTCGTAGCGCTCGGCATCGACCCACCAGGTGGAGGTGGAGCCGGTGCCGTATTCCGGCGGAGTCTCGGGATAGCGGTAGAAGTCGTAGAACGCCGCCCATGTGTCCGGGCGGACCCAGAGCGGCACCCGGAGCTGCATCGCGCGAAGCACGCGGTCGAGCGCGCGCACCCGGATGTTGAGATCCTCGCGGCTCTCAGCGCTCTCGATCAGCGTGATGAGCTTGTCGATGCCGGGGCTCGCCACGCCCGAGACGTTGAGCGACCCGCCGATCTGGGCGTATTGCGAGCCGAATGTGTCGCGGAGCTCGTTGCCCGGCGTGTCGCTCATCGGCACGTAGACGAGGAAGGAGTCGAAGTCGAAGGTCTCGGCCCGCTCGCGCCACTGCGCGCTGTCGACGAAGCGCAGGCTCGCATCGACGCCCACGCCGCGCAGCGCCTGCGAGAAGGGCGAGAGATACTGCTCGGCGTCGGGGCTGCCGTACATCATCTCGAAGCGGAGCTGCTGGCCATTCGCGCCGACGAGCCGGCCCGATTGCGTGGTATAGCCCGCGGCGGTGAAAAGCTCGATCGCGCGGCGGCGGCGGGCGCGGTCGCGCTCGTTCGCATTCGCGCCCTTGAACGGGGTGACGGCCTCGGCGGTCAGCACGTCGGCGGCCTCGGGTGGAAGCTCCGCCATCAAGGGCTCCAGCACCGCCCGTTCATCCGGAGGTGTCGGGCCGGATGCCACCATGTCGCTGCGTTCCCAATAGCTTACGCTGCGCTGCTCGACGCCGTGGAAGAGCGTGGCATTGGTCCATTCGAAGTTGAACATCGTCTGGATCGCCTCGCGGACGCGCACATCCTTGAAGGCGTCCCGGCGCATGTTGAAGAAGACGCCGCCGCAGAAGGGCACGGTATGGGCCGGTGTCTCGGTGAGCACCACGTCGCCCCGGGTCCGCGCCGGGAAGTTGTAGCCGTTCACCCAGCGATCGGCGTTCGACTCGCTCCGGTAGCTGTATTCCCCGGCCTTGAACGCCTCGAAGGCGCTCGCCTGATCGGTGTAGTAGTCGATGCGGATCTGGTCGAAGTTGTTGGCGCCGACATTCACCGGCAGATCCTTCGCCCAGTAATTCTCGTCGCGCTTGTAGACGATCGTGCGCCCTGCCTCGACCCGCTCCACCTGATAGGCGCCCGAACCGAGCGGCGGCTCTATCGAGGCCCGCGAGAAGTCGCGGCCGTCGAAATAGGCCTTGGAGAAGATCGAGGTGCCGGCGACGGTCGGCAGCATGTCGCGTACCGGCGCGTCCTCGGCGAAGGTGAACTTCACCTCATGCGGCCCCAGCGCTTCGACCCCGATGATCGGGTCGAAATAGGCGCGGTAGCGAATCTGCCCCTTGGTCTTCATCGCATCGAAGGTGAAGAGCACATCCTCCGAGGTCAGGGGCGATCCGTCGGAGAAGCGCGCCGCCGGATTGAGCTTGAAGCTTACCCAGCGCTTGTTCGCCGGATAGGTCACGCTCTCGGCGATCAGCGGATACATTTCGCTCAACGTGTCGAGCGAGCCCGACATCAGGGAATCGAACACCCCCCAGGCACCGCTCGCCGCCTCGCCCTTCTCGGTGAAGGGGGTGAGCGAGTCGAAGCTGCCGATGTACCAGCTCCGGTGGATGCCACCTTTGGGCGCGGCGGGGTTCACATAGTCGAAATGCGGGAAGTCGGCGGGATACCTGAGTTCGCCGAACATCGAGAGGCCGTGGCTCGTGATGAGGTCGTCACCCTCCTGCGCGAGCGCGAAACTCGCCCGTCCTGCCAGCCCCGCGCCCAGTCCCGCGCCGGCGCCCGTCACTGCGAGGGCCCGGAGGAACCGGCGGCGCGAGAGGACGAAGGGCGGGAGGGAGGGAGCACGTCGGTTCATGCGGCGGTCCATTCGGCGTCCTGAGATTGGTGCGGAACTCGGACGTCACTCTACCGCCGCGCGCGGGAGCGTAAAGCCCGGGAAACGGCCCCCGCGAGCAGGAAAACGTGAGCGGCCGGCGCATCCGCGTGAGTACCATCGGAGCGCACCACCAGGGTGCCAGCTTCGGAGGGCGTTCGGAGGCACGACGGCCGGGGCCGGCGTCCCTCACACGGCGGCCAGCGGGGCGACCAGCGGGACGGGTTTACTGCAGCGACTGCAGATAGGCGATGACGTTGGCGCGGTCCTCTTCCTTCGGCAGGCCGGCGAAGGACATCTTCGTGCCGGCGACGAAGGTCGAGGGCTTGGTCAGGAAGTGGAACAGGTTCTCCGCCGTCCAGTTCTCGCCGTGGCTGGCCATGCCGCTGGAATAGGAATAGCCTTCGACGCCGCCGATCGGGCGGTCGAGAACCTTGTCGAGGTGCGGGCCGACGCCGTTCGAGCCATCGACCTTGTGGCAGGCGGCGCATTTCTTGAACACGGTCTCGCCCTTCGCCGCGTCGGCCGCCGCGACCAGCGCCGCGACATCGACCTCAGCCGCGGCCTCGCCGCCTTCGCCTTCCCCGGCCTCGGGGATCTCGATCGCGTAGGCGACCTCCTCGCTTTCGGTGTTGAAGATCTCGCCGGCGAAGAAGTTCAGGAGCAGCAAGACCAGAAGGCTGCCGCAGAAGGCGCCGACGAGCTTGGTGATTTCCATCGTGTTCATGGGCTGGGGCACCTTTCCGCGGCGGCTGGGGTGGCCGGTTTGTCCTGTCTTCGCCGTTCTACTCGCAACCCGGCGGGGCGCGCAAGCCCGCCCGGCGCGACCACGCTTCCGCCGCCTCCACCGCCAGGGCGACCGCCCGGGCCTCACAGGCTCCATCCGGGGCGAAGACCGCGACGGTCGGCGTGCCGGGCAACTCCGCGAAGCGGTAGACCGCGCAGCCGCTGCCCGGCCCGCCGCCGGAATGCCCCTCGACCGCGAGCACCCGCGCCCCGCCGACTCGAGGCTCGCCCACCCGAACCCCGTCGCCGATCCGGCCCGTCATGAGCCCGAGCCCATAGCCCGCCGTCACCCAGGGCGGCCCGGCGTCTGGAACCGGGCTCACCGTCCGCATCGCCGCGCGGGCCTCGGGCGAGAGGATCGGCCCGGCGAGGATGCCGCCGACGAGCCGGGCGGCCGAGGCGGCCGGCCCGACGAGGCATCCGTGGTAGACCCAGGCCGGGTCATAGTCCGGCGCGGGCAGGGCCAGCGCGGCCATCTCTTCCGGCCGGCTCGCGATTCGCGCATCCGCGATGCCGAGCGGCGACAGCACGAGTTCGTCGAGCGCGCGGCCGATCGGCGCATCCGCCGCCCGTTCGATCGCGCGGCGGACGAGATAATAGCAGGTGTTGGAATAGGCCCATGCGGCGGGCCGGGGCATCGCGGCGACGCGGGCCAGCATCTCCTTGGGAGGCCAGGGTACTCCGCCCCGCGCGACATCGGCGCGGTAGTCGGCGAGATCGGAATAGTTCGCGATCCGGCCGCGGTGGCCGAGCAGGGCGCGGAGGCTCGCCCCGCCCGCGCCCTCCACCGCCGCGTCGAGGTCGATCCGCCCGGCGCGCGCCAGCACGAGCGCGGCGGCCGCGAGCGCGAGCTTGGTCACGCTCCACCACGCCAGATCGGCCGTTCCGGGCGATCCCCGGAGCGTGCCATCCGCGAAGCAGACCGCCGAGATCGCGCCATCTTTCATCCGTCACGCCTTTCTGCGATGGTCCGGCCCGCCTCGCCCGCCGCCCGCCGCTTCCGACCGAGAAGGACCCGACAATGGGCCAGCCCGCCGCCAAGACCAACCGGATCTCTTTCCAGGGCACGCTCGGTGCCTATTCGCACCAGGCCTGCGTCGAGGTCTTTCCGGGGATGGAGGTGCTGCCCTGCGCCACCTTCGAGGACGCGGTCGCCTCGGTCTGGGAGGGGCGGACGGATCTCGCGATGCTGCCGGTCGAGAATTCGACCTATGGCCGCGTCGCCGACATCCATCACCTGCTGCCCGAATCCGGGCTTCACATCATCGGCGAGCATTTCTTGCGCGTGCACATCAACCTCCTCGGCGTGCCGGGCGCGCGGATCGGGGATGTGAAGGCGGCGATGAGCCATACCGTGTTGCTCGGGCAGTGCCGGTCCTTCCTGCGCGAGAACGGGATCGCGGCGCGCACCGGGGCGGATACCGCCGGCTCGGCGGAGATCGTCGCGGCGACGGGCGACAGGAGCCTCGCGGGCCTCGCCTCGGAACTCGCGGGCGAGATCTACGGGCTCGACCTGCTGGCGCGTCACATCGAGGACCAGAAGAACAACACGACGCGGTTCCTCGTCATGGCGCCCGAGCCCGACAACGCGCCCCAGGGGGGCGATGTGCTGACGACCTTCGTCTTCCGGGTGCGCAACCTGCCCGCCGCGCTTTACAAGGCGATGGGGGGGTTCGCGACCAACGGCGTCAACATGATCAAGCTCGAGAGCTACATGGTCGATGGCCAGTTCACCGCGACCCAGTTCTACGCCGATATCGAGGGGCATCCCGACGATCCCGCGGTCGCGCGCGCGCTCGAGGAGTTGCGCTACTTCACGTCGAGCCTTCGGATGCTCGGCACCTATCCCGCGCATCCCTATCGCCGGGAGCAGGAACACGAGCGGCTGGCCCAGGGCGTCACCTGAGCCTCCGGACAGCCTTCGGTACGGTTCTCAGTCGAGCGTGTCGCTCAGCCAGCGCTCGATCAGGAAGCGCGCGATCGAGCCACGCCGTGCCGGGCGGACATCCGGATTGTGCCCCGCCGCCGCCATCATCGCCTCCTCCCGCGTCAGCCAGCGCGCATCCTCGAGCTCGTTCGGGTCGCGCCTGATCTCGGCGGACAGCGCCTCGCCGTGACAGCCGAGCATCAGGCTCGCGGGGAAGGGCCAGGGCTGGCTCGCGAGGTAGTCGACCTGCCCGACATGGATACCCGTCTCCTCCCAGGTCTCGCGCCTGACCGCAGCCTCGATCGATTCGCCCGGTTCCATGAAGCCCGCGAGCAGCGAATACATCCCCGGCGGCCAGGCGGAGGATCGGCCGAGCAGCAGCGAGTTGCCGTGGGTGATCAGCATGATGACGACCGGGTCGGTGCGCGGGAAATGCTGCGCGCCGCAGGAAGGGCAGATCCGCTTCCAGCCCGAATCGGCGATCTCGGATGGCTGGCCGCACCGGGCGCAGAAGCCATGCGACTGGTGCCAGGCGAGGATGCCCTTCGCCGCGACCGCGTTGCCCGCGTCGGCCGTGCCGAGCCGCGACATGAGAGAGCGCAGCTCGTGAAACCTGAACTCCCCCGGCAGATCGGGGTGGATTTCACCCTCGCGGTCGCTGAAGGCGTAGTCGTCGCCTTCGAGGGTCGGCCAGTCGGGGATCTCGCGCGCGAAACGGGGCGCGCCGTCTTCGAGGCCGAGGAAGATCACCGGCGCCGGCTCGGCGAAGAGCGGGTGCCCGGCCGGCAGCCAGACGAGCCCGGTCTCCGCCTCCCCGGTGACGAGGGGACGGCCGCGCGACAGCGCCAGCACCCCTGCCCGGGGATGGGCCGCGAGCGCGGCCACCGCCGCCGCGTCGCTCCGCAGCTGCGACGCGCGGTCGAGCGATCCTCCGGCGAAAGTGACTGATTCCGCGTCGCGCATGGCCCGTGGCTCCCCGCTCGTTTCGATACGACTTCGAACAGGCCCGAAGCCGCTCGGTCCGCCGTCGCCGCGCGGACCTTGCCGCGGCGGCGGCCCGGGAGCAATCGCCGCCGCCGCGTCGGCGGGTATCGCGCGTTGCCCTGGGTTCCGCGTCGTGGCCGGGACGGCTTGAACCCCGGCGCCGCGGCCGCTATATGCCGGGGCGAGAGGTTGGCGCGGGCAGGCGCCCCGCCAACCCGGTCAGGTCCGGAAGGAAGCAGCCGTAACGGGACCCGCTTGGGTCGCTGTCCAACCTCTCACCACGCTTTCCCGAGACGGAAGGCCAGATCCCCCGAATCCGAGTCAGACGAGTCCCCATTGTCGATGGCAGGCCGCCGTGCGCGGCGCCACCGTCCCATCATGACAGAACGGCCCGGGCCCCGGACCCACCCGCGGCGCTGGTGGCCGGTGCCCTCCCTTGCGACCGGCTGGCCCGGCGCATAGGTTGAGGCGACCAGCTGAAGGCCGATGCCCTTGACCGACGCCGACTACCGCGTGCTTGCCCGAAAATACCGGCCCCAGACCTTCGCCGATCTCGTCGGCCAGGAGGCGATGGTGCGCACGCTGCGCAACGCCTTCGAGGCGGACCGGATCGCCCATGCCTTCATCCTCACCGGCGTGCGCGGGGTCGGCAAGACCACGACGGCGCGCATCATCGCCAAGGGGCTGAACTGCACCGGGCCGAATGGCGAGGGCGGGCCGACGATCGAGCCCTGCGGCGCCTGCGAGGCCTGTCAGGCGATCGCCGAGGGGCGGCATGTCGATGTGCTGGAGATGGACGCCGCTTCGCGCACCGGCGTTGGCGATATCCGCGAGATCATCGACTCGGTCGCCTATCGCGCCGCCTCCGCCCGCTACAAGGTCTATATCATCGACGAGGTGCACATGCTCAGCACCTCGGCCTTCAACGCGATCCTGAAGACGCTGGAGGAGCCGCCCGCGCATGTGAAGTTCATCTTCGCCACGACCGAGATCCGCAAGGTGCCGGTCACCGTGCTCTCCCGCTGCCAGCGCTTCGACCTGCGCCGGATCGAGCCGGAGGTGATGATGGCGCTGCTCGGCGGTATCTTGCGGACGGAGGGCGCGACGGTCGCGCCTGACGCGCTCGCGCTCATCGTGCGCGCGGCCGAGGGGTCGGCCCGCGATGCCCTGTCGCTGCTCGATCAGGCGATCGCGCATGGCGGCGGCGAGACGAGCGCGGCGGAGGTCCGCGCGATGCTCGGCATCGCCGACCGGGGGCGGGTGCTCGATCTCTTCGACGCGATCATGCGCGGCGATGCCAAGGGCGCGCTGGCGGAATTCGCGGGCCAGTACGCCGAGGGCGCCGATCCGATGGCGGTGATGCGCGACCTCGCCGAGATCACGCACTGGGTCTCGATGGCGCGCCTGACGCCCGAGGCGGCGGACGATCCGACGATCGGCCCGGACGAGCGCGCGCGGGGGCTCGATTTCGCCCGGCGTCTCGGGATGCGGGCCCTGACCCGGACCTGGCAGATGCTCCTGAAGGCGCTCGAGGAGGTCGGCTCGGCGCCCAATGCGATGATGGCGGCGGAGATGGCGATCATCCGCCTCACCCATGTCGCCGACCTGCCGAGCCCGGAGGAACTGGTGCGCCGTCTCGCGGACCTGCCCGCGCCCCCGGCGGCTCCACAGGTTTCGGGCGGCCTGAGCGGGGGCGGCGATGTCGCGCCGCGAGCTCGCCCGGAGGCCATGGTGCCGCGGGCCGGCGCAGGGCCGGCCGCCGCGGCGGTGCGCGCCGTGGCCACCCCATCGCCCGCGCCCGCCGCCGTGGAGTCGCTCGCTCCGGCCCCATCGCCGGCCGCGGAGACCTCGGCCGGCCCGCTCGCGCGCTACGCCGAATTCGCCGATGTCGTGGCGCTGGTGCGCGCGCGCCGCGACCTGCGGCTCCTGATAGAGATCGAGAACGGCCTGCGCCTCGTTCATTACGCCCCTGGCCGGATCGAATTCGAGCCCGCCGAGGACGCCGAGCCGGACCTGGCCGCGCGGCTGTCGCAGCGGCTGAGGGACTGGACCGGCGTGCGCTGGGGTGTCTCGGTGGTCGGTTCCGGGGGCGGGGCGACGCTCGCGGAGGAGCGGGACGCGGCGAAGATGGGACTGCGCGCCGAGGCCGCGGCCCATCCGCTGGTTCAGGCATTGCTCGCCGCCTTTCCCGGCGCCGAGATCAAGGATGTGCGGCCGCCCGAGGCGCCGCTCGTGGACCCGGCCGCGCCGGAAGGCGAGGCCCCGGACGGGGCGCCTGAGGACGAGGCGGCCGGGAATGACGATGATTGGGACCCCTTCGCAGAGGAATAGGACATGCTGAAAGGACTGGGACAGCTTGGCGACATGGCCAAGATCATGAAACAGGCGCAGGAGATGCAGACCCGGATGGGCGAGGCCCAGGCCCGGCTCGACGACATCGAGGTCGTGGGCGAGGCCGGGGCGGGGCTCGTCAAGGTCACCGCGAGCGCCAAGGGCATCGTCAAGGGGGTCGCGATCGATCCGAGCCTCTTCACCGCCGAGGAGAAGGAAGTGGTCGAGGATCTGATCGTCGCGGCGATCCAGGACGCGCAGGCGCGCGCCGGCGCCGCCGCGCAGCAGGAGATGGCGAAGATCACCGAGGGGCTCGACCTGCCGCCCGGAATGAAGATGCCGTTCTGAAGCGGGGCACGGAAAGGCGCGGGGCAAGATGGCGGGCGGGGCGGATGAACCGGTCGAGCGGCTGATCGCGCTCATGGCGCGGCTGCCGGGGCTCGGGCCGCGTTCCGCGCGCCGCGCGGCCTTGCAGATGATCCGCCGCCGCGCGGTCCTGCTCGACCCGCTCGTCGCCGCGCTGAGCGAAGTCGCGGCGACGGTGCGAGAATGCGAACGCTGCGGCAATATCGCGACCGGCTCGCTCTGCGCCATCTGCGCCGATCCAAGGCGCGCGACGGGGGAGATCTGCGTGGTCGAGACCGTCGCCGACCTCTGGGCGATGGAGCGGGGCGGTGCCTTCCGGGGCGCCTATCACGTGCTCGGAGGGGTGCTCTCGGCGCTCGACGGCGTCGGGCCGGAGGCGCTGCGTATCCCCGACCTCATCGCCCGCGCCCGCGCGGACGGGGCGCGCGAGGTGATCCTCGCGCTCAATGCCACGGTCGATGGCCAGACCACGGCGCATTACATCGCCGACCAGCTGGCGCCGCTCGGGATCACCGTCTCGACGCTCGCCAAGGGCGTGCCGGTCGGAGGCGAACTCGACTATCTCGACGACGGCACCATCGGCGCGGCGCTGAGCGCGCGGCGCGCGATCTGACGCGCCGATGATCGTTCGCCCCCGCCCGTCGATCTGGAAGCTGTTCTTTCTGGTCCGAGGCTCGATCCTGCCGCGTGTGCTGCCGAGGCTCTGCCTGATTTTCGTCGTGTCGATGGCGATCGTCGGGGGACATCAGGTCTGGCCCGACTGGATCGGCTCGATCGACGGCGCACCCTTCGCGCTCGTCGGCATCGCGCTCTCGGTCTTCCTCGGCTCGCGCAACGCCGCCTGCTATGACAGGTGGTGGGAGGGACGCAAGATCTGGGGATCGCTGGTCGCGACCTGCCGCGACTTCGGCCGCGTGACGCTCCTGCTCGGCGCCGAGTCACCGGCGCGGCTGCGCCTTCTCGCGCTCACCATGGCCTTCGCACAGGCCATGGTGCCGCAGCTTCGACAGAGCGTTGGCCACGACCGGGTGCTCGCGGTTCTGCCCGGGGACGCGCGGGAGGCCTATCTCGCGAGCCGCAATCCCCCCGACGCGATCCTGCGCGCCGCCGCCCGGAGTCTCATCGACGAGCATCGGGCGGGGCGGCTGAGCGACATAGAGTGGCAGGTGGTCGACAACCACATCCGGACGCTGGGCGAGGCGCAGGCGGCCTGCGAGCGCATCCGGCTGACGCCGGTGCCCTTCGCCTATACCGTGCTGCTGCATCGCATCGCCTTCCTCTTCTGCGTGCTGCTACCCTTCGGCTTCGTGGAGGCGCTGGGGTACTTCACGCCGCTGGTGGGCACGCTGGTCGCCTACGCGGTCTTCGGGCTCGATGCGCTCGGCGACGAGCTCGAGCGGCCGTTCGGCGACGACCTGAACGCCCTGCCGATTCAGGCGCTGGCGGATACGATCGAGATCAATCTGCGCGAGGCGATGGGGCAGAGCCAACTGCCCGAACTGCCCCAGCCGCACTACCACCTGCTGATGTAGGGCCGGCCCCGGCCGGGTCAGGCGCCCGCCCGGCCCGAGATCCGCGCCGCGATCTGATCGGCGAGAATCTCCACCGCCCTCGCATGGGCGGCGAGGAGCCCGCCGTAGCCCGGCGCCTCCGTCGGGACCTGAATCCCGAACCGGTCGGAGGCGACGATGCCGCCGGAGGCGGAGGAGACGAGGATGTACTGGCCTGCGAAATCGAGCGTGGTCCCCGGTCCGCCGATCATCCGGTCCACGACGACGCGGAGTTGCAGCGCGGGCGGATCGAAGGCGGGCCAGGGGTCCGCCATGACCTGCCCGCCGAGCCGGCGCTGTAACGACGAGACGAGATGGCGGGTCAGCGCGCGCTGCGGCGTATCGGCCCAGAGCGCCCTTTGTTCGAGCCGGACCGCGCCGCCCTGACCGACCGCCGCGATCTCGAGCGCGCCGGCATAGGCGGGCAGGTCGATGTCGGCGACCGCGAGGCTGACCCGCCCGGACCGCGCGGTGGCCGCGGCCGTCTCGGGCGGCAGCAGGTAGTAGTCGGGCGCGCCGCAGGCGGAGAGGGCGGCCAGAAGCGGCAAGATCAGGACGGCTCTCACTCTCATCTCCCGAAGATCACGGAATTGGGCCTGCGCTCCAGCGCGATGACGAGGTCGTCGATCGATTTCGCCGTCTGGCTCACCTGGCGCAGCAGCGAAAGCGTCTCGCGGTTCACCTGGCTGTCGGGACCGATCGTCGCCAGCGCCGCGTCCGCGCGCTGGGCGAGGGCGTTCAGCCGCGCGACCAGGGGCGGCAGGTCGGCTACGGCGCGGGTGATCGCATCGGCGGCTTCCTCGGCGGAGGCGAGCGCCGAGTTCACGTTCTCGACCGCGCCGCCCGCGCGAAGCTCGGCCAGCGTCGCGCGCAACTCGTCGAGCGCGCCGCCGAGCGAGGCGGGCAGCTGGCGCGTGCCTTCCGCGCCGAGCAGTTCGTCGGCGGTCGCGAGAAGCTGCGTGGCCTCGGTCGCGAGATCCTCGAGCGGCAGGCCGTTCGCCCGGTTCGACAGATCGAGCAGACTCCGGAGCAGCGCGGGCAGTTCGGCGCTGGCGGTATTGACGTTGCCGATCGCCTGGGTGGCCTGATCGGCCACCTCGTTGATCCGCGCGGCGAGGTCGGAGGCCGCGAGCTGCCCGGTGATCTGGCGCAGCGAGGCGATCGAGGCGGTGGCATCGGCGACCGCGCCGCCCGCGCGCAGTTCGGAGAGAAGCCCGCGGACCTCTTCCAGCGAGGCATTCAAATTCGCCGGGATCTCGGTGGCGCCCGGGCTCCGCACCAGCGCGTCGACCGAGGCGATGAGATCGTCGCCCGAGGTCAGGAGTTCCTCGATCGGCATCTGTTCGATCCGCGCCGCGAGCGCGTTGATCTGATCGACGACCCTCGGCACGTTCTCGGAGGCGACCGCGCTGATCTCGGCCACGGCCGCGCGCGTCGCGTCGAGCGCGGCGCCGAGCCGTTCGACCAGCCGCTGCTCCTCGACCTGCAGGACCACGCCTTCGGTGGCGGAGAGGATCGCGGCGAGACGCTCGGGCGCCTCCTGGATGCCGGGGTCGGCGATCACCTCGCGCACATCCGCGATCAGGATCGCGAGGTTCTCCGGCGCCTCGCGCACGCCCGGGCCGCTCACGACCGCGTTGACGTTGGAGAGCAGGTTCTGGACCGTCTGCATCAGCTCTTCGATCGGCAGGTTCGAGACCCGCTGGAGCACCCCCTGCGCCGCGACCTCGAGCGCCTGCGCGTCCGAGGGAGCCGTCGGCAGGGTGGGCGGGTCGGATGCCCGGTAGAAGCGGTCCGGCGGCGGATCGTCGAGCAGGGCGAGGTCCACGTACAGGTTCTGGCTGAGGATGCCCGAGGCTGCGAGCCGCGCGCGCATGCCGCGCCCGACCTCGGCGGCGAGCAGGTCCAGCGTCCCGGCCGACACCTCCTCGTCCGTGCCCGCCGGGATGCCCATGCGTCTCGGCGAGATCGAAAGCGTGGTCCGCATCGCGACGGCGGGCGCGTCGCCGCGCTCGGTCACCACCGCCTCGACCGCCGTCACCTCGCCGACCGTCAGGCCGCGGTACTCGACCGGCGCGCCGGGCGAGAGGCCGGCGACGGAGCCGTCGAAATAGGCGGACAGAAGCTGCCTCGGACCGGGTTCGCTCTCGAGCACATCGCCCCGGGCATCGCGTTCGGTATCGTAGAGCTGAAAGACATGGCCGTCCTCGACCCGCGCGGACTGCGTGCCCATCGTGTCGAAGGCGACGCCGCCCTGCAGGATCGAGATGAGGCTCGCGACGTTGAGCTCCGCGCCCATCGGCCCGAGGCTGATGTCGATGCCGCTCGCATTCCAGAACCGCGTGGCTTCGGTCAGCCGGGTGTTGTTGGGCGCGTTGACGAAGATGTCGATCATCACGTCGCCCGCGTCGGTCAGCTGGATGTTCTCGATCCGCCCGACCTCGATCTGCTTGAAGAGCACCGGCGCGCCCACGACCATGGAACCGCCCTCGGGCGCGCGGAGCCGCACGCGGGTCCCGGGCTGGCCCGCCGGCGTCAGCGGCGGCGCGGGCAGAGCGGTGAAGTGGTCCTGGTACTCGCCCGGTTCGTTGTTCCAGTAGGCCTCGATATAGGCGCCTGAAATCACGGTCTCGAGGCCGGAGATGCCCTGCGACGTGACGGAAGGCCGCACGACCCAGAACTGCGCGTCCGCGTCGAGGTACTGGGAGACGTCCTTGTCGATCCGAGCCGAGACGATGACCTGCGTCAGATCGGGGGAGAGCCGGATCTCCTCGACCTCGCCCACGTTCACGTCGCGGAACCGGACGGCGGTCTCGCCCGCGTCGATGCCCTCGGCGTCGTCGAAGACGATCTCGACCAGGGGGCCGCGGGCATCGTGGTTTCTCCAAGCCACGCCGAGCGCGATCAGCAGGGCCACGACCGGGATGAGCCAGACGGCGGATATTCTCCGGCCCGCTCCGACCTCCTTCGGCCCCTCAACGACCGGGTCCGGCGCGTCCGTCTCAGGCATGCTCGTCAGCCATTCTTCCTGTTCTGCTCCGCGCTGTCCCAGATCAGTCTGGGATCCATAGCCTGCGCGGAGAACATCGTAAAGATGACCGACAGGGCGAAGAAGGGCGCCGCCGGGCCGGGTTCGATCGAGGCCAGCCAGCCGAGATGCACGAGCGCGCTCAGGATCGCGACGACGAAGACGTCGATCATCGACCAGCGCCCGATGAACTCGACGAATTCGTAGAGATGGATGCGCGCCGCCGGCGGCACGCTGACGCCCCGCTGGATCGAATAGGCGAGAAAGCCGATCGCGGCGAACTTGCCGATCGGAATCGCGACGCTGGCGATCAGGATGACGAGCGCGACCGGGATGTCGCCATGTTGCGCGACCTCCACGGCGCCGCCGACGATGGTGGAGACATAGCTCTGGCCGATGGTGCTCGTGATCATGATCGGCAAGAGGTTCGCGGGGATGTAGCAGATCAGCCCGACGATCCAGAGCGCCCAGACCCGTTGCAGGCTGCGCGGCGCCCGGCTCGCGAGATGCGCGCCGCAGCGGGGGCAGCTGGTGTGGTCGGGCGTGGAGGCGAGCCCGCAGACCCGGCAGCCGATGAGACCGGCCGCGCGCGCGGTCAGGCCCTGCGCGGTACTCGCGGGAGGATGGCGGCGCGTCATATCCGGGGCGCCTCCGGATGTACGGCGCGCGCGCGCTCGATCGCGCGCCAGACCGTCCACTCGCTCAATCCGCTCCCCTCGCAGACCACGAGCACGACGATCGCGGTCAAGGCCCAGAACGCCGGTCCGAGCGAGATCGTCGCCATGCCGGCGATCTTGACCAGCGCCACGGCGACGCCGACCACGAAGACCTCGGCCATCGCCCAGGGTTTCAGTTCGCGCGCGAGGCGGAAGGCGCGCTCCGCCCGCGGCGCTGGGGGGCGGCCGCGGATGAGCGGCAGCAGGACATAGGTCAGCGCCGCGGCGCGCAGCACCGGGATGATGACGATGAGCAGCAGCGTCGCCACCGAGAGCGCGGTGACAAGCCCGCCCTGGAAGGCGAGGGCGACCTCGATCACCGAGGCGGTGCTCGACAGGCCGGCGATCGACATTTCGAGAAACGGGAAGGTGACGGCCGCGACCATCAGGATCAGCCCCGCGATCGCGGCGGCCAGCGTGCGCTCGAAGGCGCCGCGCCGGTTCGTCATCAGCAGTTCGCCGCAGCGCGCGCAACTGACCCGCCCGTCTATCGGGGGATCGGCCTGCCGCTGCAGGAAGTCGCAGACCGGGCAGGCGATCAGCGGCGCATCGGCGCCGCCGGGCAGGGGCGGCGCGGGGGTGGGTTCTGGTCGGCTCATGCCCCTGATCTAGGTATTCGCCGACGCGGGAAAAGGCCTGGTCCGCGCGCGGTCATGTCGGCCCGCCTTGTCCGGCCCGCCTTGTCGGCCCGTCGTGTCGGCCCGCCACGTCAACCCGGTGACATGCCGCGCAGCTTCTCCTGCCGCCGCCGCAGGATCTCGAGTGTCGCGAGCAGGAGCACCGAGATCGTGATGAGCACCGTCGCCACCGCGAGGATCGTCGGCGAGATCTGCTCGCGCAGGCCGATGAACATCTGCCAGGGCAGCGTCTTCTGCGAGGCGGAACCGACGAAGAGCACGACCACCACCTCGTCGAAGGAGGTGATGAAGGCGAAGAGCGCCCCCGAGATCACGCCCGGCAGGATGAGCGGCATCTGCACCTTGAAGAAGGTCCGCACCGGATTGGCCCCGAGGCTCGCCGCCGCGCGCGTCAGACTCCGGTCGAAGCCGACGAGGGTCGCGGTCACGGTGATGATCACGAAGGGGATGCCGAGCACGGCATGGGCGAGCACGACGCCCCAGTAGGTGCCCTGCAGCCCGAGCCGCGAATAGAAGAAGTACATGCCCGCGGCGGAGATGATCGTCGGCACGATCATCGGCGAGATCAGGATCGCCATGATCGCACCGCGCGCGGGAACATGGCTCTGGCTCAACCCGACCGCGGCGAGCGTGCCGAGGGCGACCGCGATCAGCGTCGCCGCCGGCGCGATGGTGAGCGAATTCCAGAGCGCGGTCTGCCAGTCGCGGTTGGTGAAGAAGTCCTGGTAGTGCCGCGTCGAATAGCCGTCGGGGTCGAGCGAGAGCATCGCCGGAGTGAAGGTGAAGAAGTTCTCGGCGTTGAAGCTCAAGGGCACGATCACGAGGATCGGCAGGATGAGAAACAGGAAGATCGCCACGCAGATCGCGCGGAATCCCCAGTACCAGAGACGCTGGCCGGTCGATGCATAGGGAGGAAGGGCCATCGCGGTTCACCCGAGCTTGACGTTATCGATGCCGACGATCTTGTCGTAGGTCCAGTAGAGCAGCAGGACCACGATGAGGAGCAGCGTCGCGAGCGCGGCCGCGAGCCCCCAGTTCAGCGATGTCGAGATGTGATAGGCGATCCGGTTCGAGATGAAGACGCCGGAGGTGCCGCCGACGAGTTCCGGCGTGATGTAGTAGCCGATCGACAGGATGAAGACGAGGATCGAGCCCGCGCCCACGCCCGGCACCGACTGCGGGAAGTAGACCCGCCAGAACGCGGTCCAGTCATTGGCGCCGAGCGATTTCGCCGCGCGCACGTAGGTGGGCTTGATCCCCTTCATCACCGAGAAGAGCGGCAGGATCATGAAGGGCAGCAGGATATGCGTCATGGTGATGATCGTGCCGGTGGCGTTGTTGATCATCACGAGCCGGTTGCCGGTGTCGATGATGCCGAGCCAGACCAGCAGGTCGTTGATGACGCCCTGCTGCTGGAGCAGCACCTTCCACGCGGCGGTTCGCACGAGAAGCGAGGTCCAGAACGGCAGGAGCACGAGGATCATCAGGAGGTTCGACGTGCGAAGCGGCAGGCTCGCCAGCAGGAAGGCGATCGGATAGCCGAGCAGGAGGCAGGCGAAGGTGATGCCGAGGCTCATCAGGAAGGTCCGGATGAAGAGCTTCACGTAGATCTGGTTGCCCTCCGGCTCGGACACGACGCCTTCGGGGCTGAGCCGCATGTCGACCGCGTTCAGGAGGTAGCCCGAGGTCAGGTTGCCGGAATAGAGCTTGATCGTCTGCCAGACCCGCGGATCGCCCCATTTGCGGTCCGCCTCGATGAACTGTTCCTTGGCGGGGAGCGCGGGATCGATGTCGCGCAGGTCGCGACCGACACCGCGCAGCAGCGACGACATGCCGGAATATTCGTAGTTCAGGCGCTGGCCGAGGCGGCTCTGGGTCTTTTCCTCGACCGCGACGGTCAGGTCGTCGCGGAGCGCCGCGTAGGCGGCCTCGCCCGGCAGTTCCTCCTGTCCCGGGTCCCAGTCGGCGAGTTCGACCACGGTCTTGGGCAGGGTGTTGGGCACGATGTCGTTCTCGACCGAGCGGAACAGCATGTCACCGATCGGGAGCAGGAAGCTCATGAGCACGAAGATGAGCAGCGGCGCGACCAGCATCAGCGCGCGCAGCTTCTGCGCGCGGAGCGCGCGCCTGAGGCTCACGCGCAGCGGCGTGCCGTCCGCGGCGAGCATCGGGCCGGCAGGGGCGTCGGTCATCTCGGTCTCCCTCTTGGTCGGTATTCCCGATCGGTATCGTCAGTCGGCATTCCCGCTCGTTATCCCCGGGCGAAGTCGGCCGCCCGGGGGGTTCCGTCGGCGTTACTGCGCCAGCCAGGCCTGGAACTTGGCCTCGACCTCGTCCTGGTTGTCAGCCCACCATTCGATGTTGTTGACGAGGTAGTTCTTCATGTTCTCCGGGTTGGTCGGCATGTGCGGCGCCATCTCGATGCCGAGGACGGCATGCTGGCCGACGAGCGGCTGCGACGAGGCGCGGGCCGGACCATAGGAGATGTAGGCCGCCTGGTCGGCGAGGCGCTGCGTATCGGTCGCGAAGCGAAGGAAATGCATTACGCGCGCCAGGCGGTCCTCGGGCAGATCGGCCGGAACGATCCAGCCGTCGAAGTCGAAGACCTCATAGTCCCAGAGCATGGCCACCGGCTGCTTCTGCTCCTCGATCACCGAGAAGAGGCGGCCGTTGTAGGTCGAGCCGAACACGGCTTCCTTGTCGGCGAGCAGCTGCGGCGCCTCGGCGCCGGCGGACCACCAGATCGTCTGGCCCTTGATCGTGCCGAGCTTCGCCAGCGCCTTGTCGACGCCCTCCGGGGTCGAGAGCACGTCGTAGAGTTCGTCCTTGGTCACGCCGTCGCAGAGCAGCGCCCATTCGAGGTTCTTCTTCGGCCGCTTCTCGAGCGCGCGCTTGCCGGGGAACTTTTCGAGATCAAAGATGTCGCAGAGTTGCGTCGGCACCTCGCCGTTCCATTCGGCGATATCGGTGCGGTAGCCGAAGGTGGTCGAGAAGACGATCTGCGGGATGAAGCACTCGTTGATCAGCGCGTCGCCGAAGTCGTCGGTCGGTGCCTCGCCGCCATTGCCGGGCACGAGCACTTCGTCGAAATCGATCTCCATGGCGAGGCCCTCGTCGCAGAGACGCTGGCTGTCGGGCCCCTCCACATCGACGAGATCCCAGGTAACGTTGCCCGCCTCGAACTGCGCGCGGAGCTTCGCAACCGCCTCGTTAGAGCTTTCGTCCCAGGTGAAGGTCGTTCCGGTAAGCTGCTGATAGGGCTCGGCATAGGCCTTTTGTTGCGAGATCTGGTAGGCGCCGCCCCAGGAGACGACGGTCATCGAATTCGCGCAACCCTCGCAGGGCGGCAGTTCGTCCTGCGCGAGCGCGGCGCTCCCGGCCGCGAAGGCCGGGAAGGCGGCTGCCATGAGAAGATGTCTGAGGCGCATCGGAAACTCCTGTCCAAAATCTGTTCTTGATTCACCTCTCGCCCCGATGCCGGAGCGGGAAGTCACGCGGCGTCGAGCGCGCGGCAATCCGCGACGTCCCATCCGATCACGACGCGCTCTCCCGGGGAGAGGCGGCGCTGATCGACGGCGTTGCGGCATTTCATGATGAAATTGTCACTGCCCGCGACCCTGAGCCGGGTGCGGAACGTGTCGCCCATGTAGATGAACTCCAGAACCTCGGCCTCGAGCTTGTGGGTATCCGCGGGCATCCGCTCCTGCCGGTACTCAACCCTTTCCGGGCGGATCGAGACCAGCGTCTCGTCACCAGGCTGGGTGACGTTTACGGGAAGGGCGTCGATGATCGAGCCGTCCGAGAGGCGCACGACGCAGCGGTCGCCCGAGATCGTCTCGACCTTGCCCCGGAGCGTGTTGTTCTCGCCGATGAACTGCGCGACGAAGCTGTTGTTCGGCCGCTCGTAGAGATCCTCGGGCGGGGCGAGCTGCTGGATGACGCCGTCGTTGAAGACTGCGACCCGGTCCGACATCGTGAGCGCCTCGGACTGGTCATGCGTCACGTAGACGACGGTGATCCCGAGATTCTCGTGGATATGCTTGATCTCGAACTGCATGTGCTCGCGCAACTGCTTGTCGAGCGCGCCGAGCGGCTCGTCCATGAGCACGAGCTGCGGCTCGAAGACGAGCGCGCGGGCGAGGGCGACGCGCTGCTGCTGGCCGCCCGAGAGCTGCGCCGGCCGGCGGCCGGCGAAGGAGCCCATCTGCACCATGTCGAGGGCGCGGCTCACCTTCGTCTGTATCTCCGCCTTCGAGAGCTTGCGGACCTGCAGCGGGAAGGCGAGATTCTCGCCGATCGTCATGTGCGGAAAGAGCGCGTAGTTCTGGAACACCATCCCGATGTCGCGCTTGTGCGGCGGGATGTTGTTGATCGGCCGTCCCGCGAGGCGGATCTCGCCATGCGTCGCGGTCTCGAACCCGGCGAGCATCATGAGACAGGTCGTCTTGCCCGATCCCGAGGGGCCGAGCATCGTCAGGAACTCGCCCTTGCCGATCTCGAGGTTCAGATCCTTCACCACGAGCGACAGGCCGTCGTAGCTCTTCTGGACATGTTCGAAGGCCACGAAGGCCCGGTCCCCACCCTGAGCAATCATAGGTAGCTTATCCCCTCGCATCGCCGGACGCGCCGCTGCCCGGCCACCCGGAAGAAAACCACATCGGAGGAAATGACGCAAATATTCCGGGTGGATGCCAGTGAAACGCATACCCTGGCCGGCAACCCCTCGTCCTTTCCGCTCAGGCGCTGATTGATCAAGCAATAAATCAGCATCTGCGCGCCCGGTGAGCACAATGCGACATGATGCCTCCCGAAGACGGCGGCCCGGTCCGCTCCGCGGGGCGAGTCCGGGGCCGGAGGGGCAATCTCCGGGGAAACCGGCTTGCCTTTTGCGGATCGGTCGAATTTACATACTCCCGTACGAGCATGGAGACCGACCATACCATTTTTCAACGAGATGTACGACGGCGAGCAGATCAGGCCAGCCTACGCGCAGGTGATGGACTGGGTTCGTCGTACGCCGCCCGAGCAGCTGGAGTTGAAGAAGATCGAGGCCGAGGCGCTCTTCCGGCGCATCGGCATCACGTTCGCGGTCTACGGCGAGGGCGGCGACACCGAGCGTCTGATCCCCTTCGATCTGATGCCGCGGGTCTTCACCGAGGCCGAGTGGCGCAAGCTGGAGCGCGGCGTGAAGCAGCGCGCGCGCGCGCTCAACGCCTTCCTGTTCGACGTGTACCACCGATCCGAGATCGTGCGCGCCGGCAAGATCCCGGCCGAGCTCGTCTATCGCAACGAAGCCTTCGAGGCGGCGGTGGTCGGTATCTCGCCCCCGGCGGGCGTCTACAGCCATATCGTCGGCATCGACCTGGTGCGGACCGGCCCGGACGAGTTCTTCGTGCTGGAGGACAACTGCCGCACGCCCTCGGGCGTCAGCTACATGCTCGAGAACCGCGAGATCATGATGCGCATGCTGCCGGAGCTGTTCCGCGCCACGCGGATCGCGCCGGTGGACGACTACCCTGACCGGCTGCGGCGCACGCTCGAAAGCGTGGCGCCGGGCAAGTGCGACGGCGATCCGGTCGCGGTCCTGCTGTCGCCCGGCGCGTTCAACAGCGCCTATTACGAGCACTCCTTCCTCGCGGACCAGATGGGGATCGAGATCGTCGAGGGGCAGGACCTCTTCGTGCAGGGCGATTTCGTCTACATGCGCACGACCGAGGGGCCGCGGCGGGTCGACGTGATCTATCGCCGCATCGACGACAGCTTCCTCGACCCGCTCTGCTTCCGGCCCGACTCGATGCTGGGCGTGCCGGGGCTCATGAACGTCTACCGCTCGGGGGGCGTGGCGATCTGCTCGGCGCCGGGCGCGGGCGTGGCCGACGACAAGGCGGTCTACACCTATGTCCCGGACATGATCCGCTTCTACCTCGGCGAGGAGCCGATCCTGAAGAATGTCCAGACCTGGAAATGCGCGGACCCGAAGGACCTGAAGTACGTCCTCGAGAACCTGAAGGATCTCGTGGTCAAGGAAGTCCACGGCTCCGGCGGCTACGGCATGCTGGTCGGGCCGAAATCGACCAAGGAGCAGATCGCGGCCTATGCCGAGCGCATCAAGGCCGATCCGGCGGATTTCATCGCCCAGCCGACGCTCGCGCTCTCGACCTGCCCGACCTTCGTGGACGAGGGGCTGGCGCCCCGGCACGTCGATCTCCGACCCTTCTGCCTGGTCGGACGCCAGGTGCATCTCTGCCCGGGCGGGCTGACCCGCGTCGCGATGCGGGAAGGGAGCCTCGTCGTCAACTCGTCGCAGGGCGGTGGCGTCAAGGACACTTGGGTACTCGCGGATTAAGGAACGGGCATGCTCAGCCGCACGGCGGAAAATCTCTACTGGCTCGCTCGGTACATGGAGCGGGCCGAAACCATGGCGCGCCTGCTCGAGGTCGGCTACCGGATGGCGCTGATGCCCTCGACGGGGGCTGGCTATCGCAACGAATGGGCCTCGCTCCTCGCCGCGGCCGGCTCCTCCTCCGGCTTCGAGGCCAAGTTCGGCGAGGACTTCCGGCAGCGCGACGTGGAGACCTGGCTGTTCTACGACCGGGAGAACCATTCGAGCGTGACAAGCTGCATCGAGACCGCGCGGCAGAACGGCCGGGCGGTGCGTACGGCGCTGACCTCGGAGATGTGGGACGCGCTGAACGGCGCCTATCTCGAACTGAAGGAAATCGAGCGCCGGCCGCGCACCGACGACCTGCTGCCATCGCTGACCGAATGGACCAAGCGCCAGGGGGCGCTGCTGCGCGGCGCGACCGAGGGGACGCATCTTCAGAACGACGGCTACGACTTCCTGAACCTCGGCTATTACATCGAGCGGGCGGACAACACCGCGCGGCTCCTGGACGTGAAATACTACGTGCTGCTGCCGACGCTCGACATGGTGGGCGGCTCGGTCGACACCTACCAGTGGAGCACGCTCCTGCGCGCGCTTTCGTCCTTCCGGGCCTTCCACTGGGCCTCCGGGGGTGAGTATTCGCCGCGGAAGATCTCGCATTTCCTCATTCTGAACCGCGCTTGCCCGCGCTCGCTCCTGCACTGCCATGACAAGATGGCCTTCCATCTCGAGCGGTTGGCCGTCTCGCATGGCCGCTCCAACGTCGCCCATGACCGGATGCGCGTCGCGCTGGCCGAGCTGACGGGGATGGATCTCGATCAGATCATGGAGACCGGGCTGCACGAATTCCTGACCGGCTTCATCAACCAGAACGCGGCCATCGGCCAGGACATCGCCGACGGCTATCTCTTCGGAGTCCAGTGAATGCTCCTGAACATCCGCCACACCACCGTCTATGCCTTCGAGGCGCCGATGCGCTTCGTGACGCAAAGCCACCGGCTGACCCCGGTCTCGAACGGCGGCCAGAAGGTCCGCTCCTGGTCCATCTCGGCCGAGGGCGCGGAATTCGGCGCCGCCTTCACCGATGGCGCGGGGGACCGGGTGACGACGATGACCGTCCAGGGGCCGGTCGACCGGATCGAGATCCTCGTCGCGGGCGAGGTCGAGACCGCCGACACCACCGGGGTCCTGCGCGGGCATCGCGAGCTGGTCTCGCCCGTCACCTATCTGCAGCCGACGGCGGCCACCGCGCCGACCGGCGCGCTCGCCGAACTGGTGAAGAAGACGGTCGAGGCGGCGCATGGCACCGAGCTTTCCCGCGCGCATCGCTTCAGCGAGGTGGTCTCGGAGGCGATCGCCTATGTGCCCGGCTCGACCCACGCCCATACCACCGCCGCCGAGGCGGTGGAGCTTGGCGAGGGGGTCTGTCAGGACCACGCGCATGCCCTGATCGCCATCGCCCAGGCCGGGGGGCTGCCGGCGCGTTATGCCTCGGGCTACCTGCTGGCCGATGACGAGGCGGCGGAGAGCGATGCGAGCCATGCCTGGGCCGAGATCAACATCGCGGGGCTCGGCTGGGTTGGCTTCGATCCGGCGAATGCCTGTTGCCCGGATGAGCGTTACGTCCGACTGGGATCGGGCCGCGACGCGCGGGAGGCCGCGCCGATTCGCGGTGTATCGCGCGGCGGCGTCGGCGAGGCGCTCGATGTCCGGGTCGAAATCGCACAGCGGCAACAGTAACGAGCACGGCCGGGGACCGTCATCGGAATGACCTATTGCGTTGGCCTTCGGTTGAACGAGGGGATCGTGATGATGTCCGACACCCGGACCAACGCCGGCCTCGACAACATCTCCGTCTATCGCAAGATGTTCGTCTTCGAGGAACCGGGCGACCGGGTGATCACCATCATGACTGCGGGCAGCCTCTCGATCACCCAGACGGTGATCTCGAAGCTCCGGCATGAGGTCGAGAGCGTCGATGCCTCGCCGAAGACTTCGATCATGCTCGCCGAGACGATGCTCGACGTGGTCGAGATCATCGGCCAGGCCCTGTCGGATGTGACCGCCTCGATCGGCGAGAAGATGAAGCGGATGGACAGCCGGCAGCCCTCCGCCGCGATGATCGTCGGCGGACAGCGCCGGGGCGGCGACGTGCGTCTTTTCCTGATCTACGCCGAGGGCAACTTCATCGAGGCGACCGAGGACACGCCCTATTTCCAGATCGGCGAGCACAAGTACGGCAAGCCGATCCTCGACCGGGTGGTGAACGTCGAGACCACGATCGAGGAGGGGCGCAAGGTGGTGCTCCTGTCGATGGATTCGACCATGCGCTCGAACCTTTCGGTCGGCATGCCGCTCGATCTGGTGACCATACGCCGCGACAGCTACCGGATCGCGGGCCGCGAGCGGATCGAGCCGGGCGACCCGACCTTCACCGCCATGTCCGACGCCTGGAGCCGCGCGCTCCGCGACGCCTTCATCAACATGCCGGGCTGACCCGCACGGGCGCGGGGGTCAGAGCAGCCGCGCGCGCAGCCGCGAGTATTCCGCCTCCGTGATCGTGCCCGCCGCCCGGAGCTTCGCGAGCTTCTCCAACTCGTCCGCCGTCGAATAGCCGACAAACCTGCGCAGATCTTCGCGGGCCTGCATCGTGCGCGCCTGCTGGCGCTCGGCCATCCGGTCGCCCTGGTCCAGCAGGTAGAAGAACACGCCGAGGAACGGCAGCAGCATCAGCACGATCACCCAGACCACCTTGCCGAAACCGGTGATGTCATGGCGCCGGAACAGATCCGCGAAGACGGTGATGAGAAGCCAGCTCCACATCACGAACAGGAAGATCGTCAGCAGGTTCAGCAGGAAGTACCAAAACGCGTAGCCATCACCCATCGCCAATCTCCCGATCCGCGCCCCTCGCGCGCCCAATCCTGCTCTAGCGCCCTTGCCGCGCCCATGCCTTGATCTGCGTCAGCCGGTCACGCGGGCTCGGAGACAGGCGTCGAGGCGGGCATCGCCGTCTCGATCAGCTTGGCCCAGTAGGAGCAGCCGTAGGGGATGAGCTCGTCGTTGAAATCATAGGCCGGGTGGTGAACCTTCGCGGTATCGCCGTTGCCGACGAAGATGAAGGCACCCGGGCGCGCGTTCAGCATGAAGGAGAAATCCTCCGCCCCCATCATCGGCTCGCCCTCCGGATCGACGCGCCCCGGGCCGACGATCTCGGCGGCGACGCGCGCGGCGAAGGCGGTCTCGGCCTCGGTGTTGCGGGTGACGGGATAGTTGCGGAGGTAATCGACCTCGGCGCTCGCCCCATGCGCCGCCGCCACGCCTTCGACGAGCGTCTTGAGGCGGGCCTCGATCATGTCCTGAACCTCCGTGTCGAGCGTGCGCACCGTGCCCCGCAACTCGACCTGTCCGGGGATGACGTTGAACGCCTGGCTGTCGGTCTGGAAGCTCGTGATCGAGACGACCGCGGATTTGAGCGGGTCGGTCGCGCGCGAGACGAGTGTCTGGAGCGCCAGCACGATCTGGCTCGCGACCACGACCGTGTCGACGCCGTTGTGAGGCTGCGCCGCGTGGGCGCCCTTGCCGGTCACCCGGATCGTGAGATGGTCGGCCGCGGCCATCATCGGCCCCGGGCGGATGCTGAAATCGCCGACCGCGAGGCCGGGGTAGTTGTGCATCCCGTAGACTTCCTGGATGCCGAACCGCTCCATCATGCCGTCATTGACCATCTCGCGCCCGCCGCCGCCGCCTTCCTCGGCCGGCTGAAAGATCACCACGGCGGTTCCGTCGAAATTGCGCGTCTCGGTCAGGTAGCGCGCGGCGCCGAGCAGCATCGCGGTATGGCCGTCGTGCCCGCAGGCATGCATGGCGCCGGGCGTCTTCGAGGCATAGGAGAGGCCGGTGATCTCGGTCATCGGCAGCGCGTCCATGTCGGCGCGAAGCCCGATCACGCGGCCCGAGCCGGTGTCGCGGCCGCGGATCACGCCGACCACGCCGGTCCGGCCGATGCCCTCGACCACCTCGTCGCAGCCGAACTCGCGCAGCTTCGACGCCACCAGCGCGCTGGTGCGATGGGTGTCGAACAGAAGCTCGGGATTCTCGTGGATGTCGCGACGCCAGACGGTGATATCCGCCGCGAGATCGGCGAAACGGTTCAGGACGGGCATGGCTGTCGTGCCTTTCTAGCAGGGCCGCGTCTTGGGCGGCAGGTGTTCCAACCGGGGACCGCGCGAAGCAGTGTGCGGGGTCCCGGAAAAGAAATGGATGTCGCGGGCCGGTAGTTTCGCGACGCTGAGCGCCGGCCGTCGGATGACGGCGACGCGCCCTTGCGAAACGCGAAGCTGTCCGTCGGGAAGGGCCGGATAAATCATCTGGCGCGCCGGCATGATAGGGTGGGCAAGAATGTCCGGGAGACGAGAATGTCGGTCATGGGCCGTTCCGGGTCTGCCCGGTCAGTTTCGCCCCGCCCGTCGGCGCGCGTCAAGGCCGCTCAGGATCGCATGGCTCAATATGAGGCACACGATTACATGTTGTCGGATGGTCGGCTCCGGAGGTAACCTCGCCCTGTCTCAGCGGGGCGATCGCGCGAGACGGGCCGGGATCACACATCCGGGGGAATTCATGGATGCTTGACGGGACCGAACCCGTCCTCGACGTCGCCGACCTAAGAACCATGTTCCAGACCCGCGACGGGGGCGTCTACGCCGTGAACGGCGTGAGTTTCTCGATCGCCGCCGGTGAGGTCCTGGGCGTCGTGGGCGAGAGCGGATCGGGAAAGTCCGTGGCGATGATGTCGGTCATGGACCTTCTGCCGAGCCCGCCGGCGAAGATCATGGGCGGCCGCGTCCTCTACCGCGGCCGGGATGTCCGGACGATGTCGAAGGCGGAGTTGCGCGCGCTCCGGGGCGGCGAAATCGGGTTCGTCTTCCAGGACCCGATGACGAGCCTCAACCCGGTGCTGACCATCGGTTTCCAGATCATGGAGCCCTTGCGGGCGCATCTGGGTCTTTCGAAGGCGGCGGCCCGCGTCCGGGCGGCGGAGCTGCTGCGCCTCGTCGGCATCCCGGAAGCGGAGTCGCGCCTCGACGATTACCCGCATCAGTTCTCGGGCGGCATGCGCCAGCGCGTGATGATCGCGATCTCGCTCAGCTGCGATCCCAAGGTGGTGATCGCCGACGAACCGACGACCGCGCTCGACGTGACGATCCAGGCGCAGATCGTCGAACTGATGCGCGAACTGCGGGCGAAGCTCGGCACCGGGATCATCTGGATCACCCATGACCTCGACCTCGTCGCGGAGATCGCCGACCGGGTGATGGTGATGTACGCGGGCCAGGTGGTCGAACACGGGCCGGTCGGCCGGCTGTTCGCGGACCCGCGCCATCCCTATACCCGCGCGCTGCTCGCGACGCGGCCGAACGCGGAGGGGCCGCGGCGCCGTCGTCTGCGGGTGATCGCGGGGCAGCCGCCCCGGCTCTCCGCCCCGCCGAGCGCCTGTCCGTTCGTGCCGCGCTGCCGGAACGCCTTCGACCGCTGCCGGGTGGAAAATCCGCCCCGGATCGCCGTCGATCCCGGCGATCCCGCGCATGACGTCGCCTGCTGGTGGGACGCCGGGACCGATCTTCCCCGCGTGGTGCCGCCCGATGCTTGACGCGCTCGCTCCCCGGCACCCGCTGCTGCGCGTCCGCGGGCTCCGGATGCATTTCCCGGTCGTGCGGGGGCTCCTGCGGCGTCCGGTAGGGACGATCAAGGCGGTCGATGACCTCGATTTCGAGATCGCCCGGGGCGAGGTGCTCGGCCTCGTCGGCGAGAGCGGCTGCGGCAAGTCGACCGTCGGCCGCGCGATCCTGAGGCTCTACGACCTGACCGCCGGGCGGGTCGAGCTGGACGGCAAGGATATCGGCGGGCTCTCGGGCAAGGCGCTCCGGGCGATCCGGCCCCGGATGCAGATGATCTTCCAGGACCCGCAGGCGAGCCTCAATCCCAGGATGACCGTCGCCTCGATCATCGCCGAGCCGCTCGACGAGCACACGAGGCCGAGCAGGGCCGGACGCCGGGCGCGGGTCTTCGAGCTCATGGACGCGGTCGGCCTCGTGCGCGGCTTCGCGAACCGCTATCCGCATGAATTCTCCGGCGGTCAGCGGCAGCGCATCGGAATCGCCAGGGCGCTGGCGCTCAATCCCGATTTCGTGGTCTGCGACGAGCCGATCGCCGCGCTCGACGTCTCGATCCAGGCCCAGGTCGTGAACCTGCTCGAGGATCTGCGCGCGTCCTTCGGTCTCACCTATCTCTTCATCAGCCACGATCTGTCGATGGTGAGACATCTCGCCGACAGGGTGGCGGTGATGTATCTTGGCAAGATCGTCGAGATCGGACCGCGGGAAGCGATCTATGGCTTTCCGCTGCATCCCTATACCGAGGCGCTCCTCTCGGCTGTGCCGGAAGCCGGCGGCCGGCGCGGGGAACGGATCATCCTCAAGGGAGATGTGCCGAGCCCGCTCAGACCGCCTTCCGGCTGCGCCTTCAGGACCCGCTGTCCGAAGGCCTTCGACCGCTGTGGCGTCGAGACGCCCGCGCTCTCCGACCTCGGCCAGGGGAGGCGCGTCGCCTGCCATCTGACCGGACGGCCGCCGCCTGAAGCCGTCTAGACGATCCCGCCTGACCACCGACCCGGAAGACCATGGGGAAACGAGGAACAAGATGAGACTGCGACACATGCTGACGGGCGCCGGCGCCGCCGCGCTGATGGCTTCCGCCGCCCACGCCGAGCGCGGCTCCGATGGCGAGGTCCGGATCCTCTATTTCCAGGCGATCTCGATCATGACGCCGTATCTGTCGAGCGGCACCAAGGATATCGAGGCCGCGAGCCTCGTGATCGAGCCGCTGGCTCGTTTCGACAACGAGGGGCGTCTGGTACCTTACGTCGCCGCCGAGATCCCGACGGTCGAAAACGGCGGCGTCGCCGAGGATCTGAAATCGATGACCTGGAAGATCAGACCCGACATCGTCTGGTCCGACGGGACGCCGGTCACAGCCGAGGATGTGATCTTCACCTGGAAATACTGTACCGACGAGAACGGCGGCTGCGCGCAGGAGCCTTATTTCGCCGATGTGACCAATGTCGAGGCGATTGACGAGAAGACCGTCAAGATCAGCTTCGGAGTGCCGAAACCCTACCCGTACAGCGCCTTCGTCGGCGCGCAATCGCCGGTCATCCAGGCGGCGCAATTCGCGAACTGCCTCGGCACCGCGGCGCCGTCCTGCACGGAGGCGAACACGAAGCCGGTCGGCACCGGTCCCTTCGTGGTGACGGATTTCAAGGCGAACGACGTGGTGACGCTCGCGGCCAATCCGAATTACCGCGATCCGGCGAAGCCCGCTTTCGCGACCGTGGTGCTGAAGGGCGGCGGCGACGCGGCTTCGGCGGCGCGCTCGGTGCTCGAGACCGGCGAATTCGACTATGCCTGGAACGCGCAGGTGGAACCGGAGATCCTCGCGCAGATGGCCGCGGCCGGGAAGGGCGAGATCATCTCGGCTTTCGGCACGCTGGTCGAGCGCATCATGGTGAACCAGACCGACCCGAATCCGGGCCTCGGCGATGAACGCTCGACCGTCGCGCATCCGCATCCCTTCCTGACCGACCCGAATGTCGTGAAGGCATTGAGCCTCGCGATCGACCGCGAGATCCTGGTCGAGACCGGCTATGGAGAGGCCGGCCGGCCGACCTGCAACCTCGTGCCTGCGCCGGCGTTTCAGGACTCGCCCAACAACGACTGGTGCCTGAAGCAGGATCTGGATCAGGCCAACCAGCTTCTGGACGACGCCGGCTGGGCGATGGGCGGCGACGGCGTACGCGCGAAGGACGGCGTGCGGATGTCGGTCCTCTACCAGACCTCGGTCAATTCGGTCCGCCAGGCGGCGCAGGCGCTCATCAAACAGTGGTGGAACGAGATCGGCGTCGAGGTCGAGCTGCGCCAGATCGATCCGGCGGTGTTCTTCGGCGGAGACCCGGGCTCGCCCGATACCATCCAGAAATTCTACGCCGACCTCGAGATGTATGCGAACAACTTCGAGGGCACCGATGCCGAGAAGTATCTCGGCGACTGGGTCTGCGCCGAGATCCCGAACCAGTCGAACGGCTGGCAGGGCGGCAATCACGCGCGCTATTGCGACGCGGAATACGACGCGCTGAAGGCGGAACTCGCGACCACGGTCGGTGAGGAGGAGCGCGCCGCGATCACGATCAAGCTCAACGACAAGTTCGTGAACTCCGCCGCGATCATTCCGCTCATTCACCGCGGGCGCGTCTCGGCGAAGTCGAACACGCTCGGCGGCGTCGCGCTCAATCCCTTCGACAGCGAACTCTGGAACGCGGCCGACTGGCACCGGGTCGAATAGGCGGGGTCGACAGGCGGGAGCGCGAAGCGCGCGCCCCGGATCACCGCCGGACGCCCTCTGGCGCCCGGTCGGGATCGAGAGCCAGCCCAATCGGAACCTGATCAGTCAGACTCATTCCCTGCCCGCGGGGCGCCAGCGCGGAGGATTTCCCGGCACATGCTCGCCTATGCCATCCGGCGTCTGCTGTTCGCGGTCCCGACGCTGATCGCGATCAGCCTGATCATCTTCCTGATCCTCGATCTCGCCCCGACCGATCCGACGGCGAACCTGCCGATGACGATCCCGCAGGAGGTGCGCGAGGAGATCCGGCAGAGCCTCGGCCTCGGTCAGCCATTCCACGTCCGCTACCTCAAGTGGCTCTACCAGTTCATGGTGAACGAGCCGCTGCACGCGATCGAGCAATGGACCGGGCTCCGCTTTTCCGACACGCCCCGCGTGCGCGTGGTGAGCTGGCAGACGCGCTCTCCCGTGGTCGATCTGATCATGGAACGGCTGCCGCAGACGCTCTGGGTGGTCGGGCTGTCCTATCTGGTCGGCATTCTGATCGCGATCCCGATCGGCATCATCTCGGCCTATCGGCAGTATTCCTGGTTCGACCAGATCGGCACCTTCGTCTCGATGATCGGCTATTCGGTGCCGACCTTCTTCACCGGCCTCGTGCTCATCATGGTCTTCTCGGTCAATCTCGGCTGGCTGCCGTCGATCTACGACACCAATCTCCGGGTGACCGATCTGCCGAGCTTCTGGGCGCAGGTGAAGCAGATGATCATGCCGGTCGCGGTGCTCGCACTGCTGAACGCGGCGCAGCTCAGTCGCTACATGCGCGCCGCGATGCTCGACAATCTCGCGCAGGATTACGTCCGGACGGCCCGGTCGAAGGGGATGCGCGAATGGGTGGTGGTGATGGTCCATGTGCTGCGCAACAGCCTCATTCCGGTGGTCACGGTGATCGCGCTCGGCGTGCCGCAGATCTTCGGCGGCGCGATCATCACCGAGCAGATCTTCCGGGTGAACGGGCTCGGCCAGTTGCTCATCACCGGCATCCAGGGCGCCGACATCCCGCTCGTGCAGACGCTGACCTTCCTCTTCGCCGTCCTGATCGTGCTCTTCAACCTGATCGCCGATCTGCTCTACGGGATGCTGGACCCGAGGATTCGCTATGACTGATCCCGCCATGCCTGATCCCGTGACGGTCAACTCCGCCGAACCGGGCGGCGGGGACGGGATCGAGACGCCGGAGCGGGGGCTCTGGAACGACGTCTGGTACCAGTTCCGCCAGCACAAGGGCGCGGTGGCGGGCGCGATCGTCTTCGCGATGATCATCTTCATCGTTGTCTTCGGACCGGTCCTCCACCCGGTCGATCCCACCCATATCGACGTGCGCGCCCGCAACGCCTTGCCCTCGCTCGCCCATCCGATGGGCACCGACAACATTGGCCGCGACACCTTCGCCGGCATCATCCAGGGCGGGCGCATCTCGCTCGCCGTGGGCTTTACCGCCATGGCGCTGGCGCTGCTGCTCGGGACGCTGGTCGGCGTGCTGGCCGGCTACTACCGTCGGCTCGACGGCGTGCTGATGCGGGTGACGGACCTCTTCCTCGCGCTGCCGATCCTGCCGCTGCTCCTCGTCGTGATCCTGCTCTTTCGCGATTCCCTGCGCTCCGCTTTCGGCCCGGAGACCGGGATCTTCCTGCTCGTCGTCACCATCATCGGCGCGACCTCCTGGATGCAGACCGCGCGGATCGTGCGCGGCGACGTACTGGCGCTGAAGGAGCGGGAGTTCGTGCTGGCGGCCCGCTCGATCGGCACGCCGGACCGGCGGATCATCCTGCGCCACATCCTGCCGAACGTGCTGTCGCCGATCATGGTCTCGGCGACGCTCGGCATTGCCAATGCGATCATCACGGAAAGCGCGCTCTCCTTTCTGGGCCTTGGCTTTCCTTCGGATTTTCCCACATGGGGGCGGCTGCTCTTCGACGGATCGAATTTCATGGCGCTCAACCCGAGCCGGGTGATCTGGCCCGGCCTCGCGATCTCGCTCACCGTGCTCAGCGTCAACTACATGGGCGACGGGCTCCGCGACGCGCTCGATCCCCGCATGCGCGGCCGCGCATGACTGTGGCATTATGGCAACGCTCGCGCCGCGCTGACAGGGGTTTGATTAGCCTCGCAATCGTTTATTGTGCAATGCAGCATGGAAAGTGGGATCATTCCCGCGAACCACGGTGAGCACCATGCCTTATGGAATGCCAAACATCAGCTTCATCGGCCATCCGATGCCGATGCCGTGCCCGGGCCATGCAGGCCTCGGCTTTCGTCTCGGCCGGTCGGCCGATGCCGACCTCGTGCTGGATCACCTGCGGCGGCTGTCGCAACTCGACCAGCGCCTGCGGTTTCGCGGCGCGCTGAGCGACGCGGGCCTGTGCCGCCACGCGACGGGTCTCTGGGACCGGGTCGATCTCGTGCTGATCGCCCAGGACGGCCTGCTCTGGGCCTCGCCGCCGCTGCGTCCCGGTCCGGTACGCGCGGTCGCGGAGGTGGCCATCGATGGCGACACGGCGGAAATCGCCGTCTCGGTCGACGAGAGCCTTCGCCGCCGGGGTCTTGGCGCCTGGCTGACGCGGACAGCCGGATTTCTTCTCGCACCGCGCGGCGTGACGCGGCTCAAGGCCTACACGCTGGCGGACAACACGTCGATGGTGGCGCTCGGCCGCGCCAGCGGCGCCGAGATCCGCACGGAGGGCGACGAGATCGAGATCGACTTCGACGTCGCGACCCTCCGTCGCGCCTATCTCCAGCGCCGGACCCAGGGGCTCTTCCGCGAGGCCAGTTGAGCGCGCCGGGCCGCCCCTGTTCTTCCCTTGTTCCATCGCCCCGCCCGACGGGGTATCTGGGGAGGCGAAGAAACCGGGGGATGTTCAGCATGATCGGCCGGATCATAGAGACGGAGGCGGATGTCGCCGAGGGAGCGGCCTGGCTCTCCGTGCACGAGCCGCGGTTCGCGCGGGCGCTGGAGATGACCGGCCCGCTCCCGCTCCGCCGCCGCTCCGACGGGTTCGCCACCTTGTTTTCCGCGATCGTGAGCCAGCAGGTCTCCACAGCCTCGGCGACCGCTATCTGGGGGCGGGTCGAGGCACTCGGCGCGCATGAGCCGGAGCGGCTCTCCGGCCTCACGGACGAGGATCTGCGCGGCTGCGGCCTGTCGCGACAGAAGATCTCCTACGCGCGCGCGATCGCGGAGAGCGGCGTCGATTTCGCGGCGCTCAGGACCATGCCCGACGCGGATGTCGTCGCCGAACTGGTGCGCATCAAGGGGATCGGGGTCTGGACCGCGGAGATCTATGTGATGTTCAGCCTCGGACGCGCCGATGTCTTCGCGCCGGGCGATCTCGCGCTTCGCGACGCCGCGCGGGTGCTCTTCGACCTCGAGACGCGACCGAGCGAGCCCGAACTGCGCGCGATGAGCCTCGACTGGTCGCCCTGGCGCGCGGTTGCGGCCCGCCTGCTCTGGGCCTATTACCGCGTGGTGAACAACCGCGAGGGGGTGCGATGAGCGAGAGGATCGCCGGACTGACGACGAAGCGGCGCGCCGCGCGGAACGGGAAGGCGGACAGCCTGGTCATCTTCCTGCATGGCTATGGCGCCGATGCCGAGGATCTGCTCGGCCTCGCCGATCCGCTGGCGCCGCATCTGCCCGACACGATGTTTCTCGCGCCGGACGCGCCGGAACGGTGCCGCAACAATCCGATGGGATTCCAGTGGTTTCCCATCCCGTGGCTCGATGGCACGCCCGAGGCCGCGGCCGAGGCCGCGGCGCACGCGGCGTTTCAGGCGCTCAACGGCTGGCTCGACGCGGTCGCGCTCGAGACCGGGATCGGGCCGGAACGGACCGTGCTCCTCGGTTTCAGCCAGGGGACGATGATGGCGCTTCAGGTCGGGCTGCGCCGCGCGGCGCCGCTCGCGGGGATCGTCGGATTCTCCGGCCGCCTGCTCCGGCCCGCCACGCTCGAATCCGAGATCCGGAGCAAGCCGCCAGTCCTGCTGATCCATGGCGATCAGGACCCGGTCGTGCCCTTCGAGAGCCTGAAGGAAGCCGCGGACGCGCTCGTCACCGCGGGGGTCGAGACCTATGCCCATGTGTCTCGCGGCACCGCACACGGAATAGCACCGGACGGGCTCGGCCTCGCGCTCGGCTTCATCCGCGACCGCTTCGCCGCCGCCGGCGCGCCGTCATAATTTCGTCTATCCCACGCGATATTCTGCGCCCGGCCCCGCGCGAGGGGTCGGTATCTTGAGGCTTGTCAGCCTTCGCTGGCGAGATATAGTTCGAGAGGGGCTTGGGCATGCGCCGTGCATCCGGCGGGGCGGGGACCAGGTCCGCGCAAGGGATGTATTCATGCTGCAAAGCACTCATACGCCCAGCTTTATCCGCAATCCCACGGGGTTGCGCGATCATCCCGCACTGGTCCTGAACGCCGATTTCCGACCGCTCTCCTATCTGCCGCTGTCCCTGTGGCCATGGCAGGAGGCGATCAAGGCTGCGATCCTCGACCGCGTGATGGTGCTGGCGGAATATGACACGGTGGTCCACTCGCCCACCGTGGAGATCCGGATACCCTCGGTGGTGGTTCTCAGGGACTACGTGAGGCCGGCCAGAACCTCGGCCTTCACCCGTTTCAATCTCTTTCTTCGCGATGAATTCACCTGCCAGTATTGCGGTGCCAAGGACCACCTGACCTTCGACCATGTGACCCCCCGCTCCAAGGGAGGCCGCACCACCTGGGAGAACGTCGTCGCCTCCTGCGGTCCCTGCAATCTCCACAAGGGCTCCAAGACCCTGCGCCAGGCCGGCATGACACTGCGCCGCCGTCCCCTGCGCCCGTCGCCGGAGGAACTGCGCAATACCGGGCGGAAGTTCCCGCCGAACCATCTGCACGAGAGCTGGATGGATTACCTCTACTGGGACGCCGAACTCGAGGCGTGACGCGCCGCGCCGAGCCAGGTGAGCGCGAGGACGCCGGAGAGGATCGCGTTCCACCCGGGCATCGATATTCCCCCGAGGCTCCAGGCGATCTGGTCGCAGAGAACGACCGGGGTTTCCAGGATCTGGGTCATCAGGTCGCCCGCCGAGAGGGCGCCCGGCTCCGGCGCCGTGCAGCTCGTCGGACCCGTCCACCAGGCCTCTTCGACGCCGACGTGATAGACCGCGATCCCCGCGCCGACCGCGACCGCGATCGCGGCGATCGCAGCGAGGATGCGGTTCGGGACGACGAGGAAGGCGAGGGCGCAGAGGACGGCCACGGCATGCGGCCACCGCTGCAGCAGGCAGAGATCGCACGGGGCGAGCCCGCCGATATACTGGAAGGCGAAAGCGCCGATGAGGAGCGCGGCGGAGCCCGCGCCGGCGACGGCGGCGAGCGCCAGCGCCCGATCCATCGGAATCGTCTCCATATGCCGGCTTCCCATATGCTGACCACCCACGCTCGTCCCCGCTCCGGAGGCCAGAGCCACCACAGCGGCGCGGGATGGTCAAGGCCGGTCGGCCAGGCGCGCGACGGTGTGATCGCGGCCGGAGCGGCCCGGACCGGGGCGGGCCGTTTCGCATCGACGCTGGGGCGTTCAGCCCTGATCGCGATCGAGCGGCCGGATCGCGCCCCGCCTCGGCGTGCCATCCGCCTGCGCCGGGAGCGTCATCGTCTGGCAGGTGCCGCGCGGCACCGCGACCCAGGCGTCGCCCTGATAATCCACGGTCGAGCGGCCCGCGTTCTCGCCCGTGCCGACCCCGTCGTTCTGCCCGGCGGGGGCGACGCCGAAGCACTTCTCGCTCGGTCCTTCCTGCCCGTCATCCGCCGGCTGCTGCGCCGCCGCCGCGCCGGCCGCGAGTGCCATCACCAGAGCGACTTGTCCGATACGCATCCGCGCCTCTCCTGTTCCTGCTCGACACAATCTCCGCCCGCGCAGTATCGGGCGCTGCGCGGCCGAGGCGCAAGGCCGACGCGCGAGACCGATGCGCGGGGGCGCTCGCCACTCCCCGACGGCGAAGAATGCTCCTATATGCCGAAGGCTGGAGGCGGGATCTCGGCGACGATCGGAGGAATGCGGATGGAAATGCGGGGCTCGCGCGTGATCGGCGCCGCGCCGGAGCGGGTCTGGGCGGCGCTGATCGACCCCGAGGTGCTGCGCGCCAGCATTCCCGGCTGCGACTCGATGGAGGGCGATGTCGAGAACGGCTTCGAGGCGCGGGTCAGCCAGCGCATCGGCCCGGTCGGCGCGAGCTTCAACGGCAGGGTCGAGCTCGAGGACGTGCGGCCGGGGCGGGCCTACCGGCTCGTCTGTCACGGCAAGGGCGCCAACTCGGGCAGCGCGCGCGGCGGCGCCGATGTGACGCTCACCGCGACGGAGGCGGGCGGTACGCGGCTCGACTACGATGTGACCGCGCATGTCGAGGGGCGGCTCGCCAGGCTCGGCGGGCGGTTGCTCGACACTTTCGCCAAGAAGATGGCGGAGCGGTTCTTCGAGAACTTCCAGCGCGTCGTCGAGGGCGGGGGCATGAGCGACGGCACGGCGGAGGAGAAGCGCGGCTGGCTGCGCCGGGTCTTCCAGGGCGAAGCCTGAGATCTCAGCCGCGCGGTCCGAACAGGATCACGCCCGCGCCCGCGAGGACGATCAGCCCGCCCGCGAGGTCGGAACGGTCGGGACGCACGCCCTCGGCGAGCCAGAGCCAGAGCAGCGAGCTTGCCACATAGACCCCGCCGTAGGCCGCGTAGGCGCGCCCGGCGGCGGCCGTCGTGATGAAGGTCAGCGCCCAGGCGAAGAGCGCGAGCGACACCATCCCGGGCAGGAGCCAGAGCGCGCTCCGCCCGAGCCGGGCCCAGGCCCAGAACGCGAAACAGCCGCCGATTTCGGCGAGGGCGGCGAGAGCATAGATCGCAAAGTCTCGCATCGGTCGGTTTTCCATTGCCCTTGAGGGCGGTTCGCCCCCCGGTTAGCATGTATGCCGCAACGAGAAGCGGCGGCCTTCGGGGAGTGTCGCCCCATAGCAGGAGAACGGTTCCTTGACATTCGCGCCCGTCACCCGCCGCGACACGCTGGCCGCAGCGCTCGCCTCCGGCGCCTTCTTCCTCCTGCCCCGCGTCGCCTCGGCGCAGGGCGTGGCGGAACTGGCGAGCGGTCCGGCCGAACCCTTCTCCTTCGACATCCTCCGGGGCATGGCGCGCGATCTCGCGGCCCAGCCCTTCGCCCCGGCCGCGGTGCCGGCGGCCGACGCGCAGATCCTCGAAGCGATCGACTACGATCTCCACCAGCAGATCATCTATCGTTCCGAGGACACGCTCTGGGGCGAGGACGGCGAGGCCTCCAAGGTCCGTTTCTTCCATCCCGGCCGCTATTTCAAGGAGCCGGTCAGGATCTACGTGGTCGACGGCGGCCAGGCGCGCGAGATCCCCTTCACCACCGACCTCTTCGAGATGCCCGGGGACCATCCCGCGCGCAACCTCGGCGCGGGTACGGGCTTCGCCGGCTTCCGGGTGATGGACGGCGAGCAGAAGGACGACTGGATGGCCTTCCTCGGCGCTTCCTACTGGCGCACGGCGGGCTATGTCGGCCAGTTCGGCATGTCGGTGCGAGGGCTTGCGATCGACGCCGGCGCGCCGACCCCCGAGGAATTTCCCCGGTTCACGCGCTTCTGGCTCGAAAAGGCTCCCGCGGGCGGGATCATCGCCTATGCGCTGATGGAAAGTCCGCGGGTGACCGGCGCCTATCGCATCGTCTCGCATCGCGACGATGGCATCTTCCAGGATGTCGATGCCAACATCTTCCTGCGCGGCGACATCGACCGGCTCGGCATCGCGCCGCTGACCTCGATGTTCTGGTACGGCAAGAACAACGGTTTCGTCGCCCCGGACTGGCGCCCGGAAGTTCATGACAGCGACGGTCTCGAGATCCTGACCGGCGGTGGCGAGCGGATCTGGCGGCCGCTCAACAACCCGCCCTATGCGATGACGAACAGCTTCGGCGCCGATGGCGTGAAGGGCTTCGGCCTCGCCCAGCGCGAGCGGTCCTTCAGCGAATACGAGGACGACGGCGTCTTCTACGAGAAGCGCGCCACGGTCTGGGTCGAGCCGAAGGGCGACTGGGGCCAGGGCGCGGTCACGCTGGTCGAGCTTTCGACCAATGACGAGATCCACGACAATATCGTCGCCTTCTGGCGGCCGGCGCAGCCCGCGACGGCGGGGACGGAATTCGATATCGCCTACAAGCTCAACTGGGTCGAGGCGAGCCCGGCGCCGGCGGTGGCGCAGTTCACCGCGACCCGGATCGGCGCGGGCGGCGTTCCGGGCCAGCCCCGGCCGGCGAACACGGTCAAGTTCGTCTGCGATCTCGACGGCAGGGGCTTCGAGGGGCTCGACCGGACGAGCGGCGTCGAGGCGAAGGTGGAGGCGAGCCGGGGGACGATCGGCCTGACGGTCGCCTATCCGATCGCGACGCAGGAAGGCTGGCGCGTGATGTTCGACCTCGACCTCGGGCCGGAGAGCGAGGACAATTCGCCGATCGACCTGCGGATGTTCGTCCAGCACGATGGCAAGGCGATGAGCGAGACCTGGCTCTATCAGGTCTTCCCGTCGCAGATGCGCGAGCTTCTCGCTTCCCACGCCTGATACCTGTCCCCGTGACGCCGGCCCGGCGACCCTGACCCGTGACACCGGCCTGTCTCGCGCCGCGCGGTCGGCGCGCGGCGGCTGTCACCGCTCTGGCGGCGCGGCGGTGGAGCCGCGGACGAGAAGCTCCACCGGAAGCGTCTCGCGCAGCGTCTCGTTCGGGCGGTCGAGGATCATCCGGACGGCGCGGCGGCCGATGTCGCGGATCGGCTGCAGCACGGTGGTGAGCGGCGGCGATGACAGCGCGCTCTCCGGAACGCCGTCATAGCCCACGATCGAGACCGCGCCCGGCACGTCGATCCCTCGCGCGGCGAACCAGTCGAGCGCCACCATCGCGATCCGGTCCGACTGTGCGAGGATGGCGGTCGGCGGGTGCTCCGCCGCGAAGAGCGTGTCGAGCCCGCGCCCGACCGAGGCCGTGTCGGTGCGCGTCTCGTAGACCGGAACCGAGCCCGGATCGATGCCAGCGCCCGCCAGCACTTCGAGATAGCCATCCAGACGATCCCGCGTGGAGAGATAGCGCGCCGCGCGCACCCGTTCGGGCGTGACCAGCCCCTCGCCGCCGTCGCGGAACTCCATCGCCAGCACGCCGAACCGGCGGTGCCCGAGCTCCACGAGATGCCGCGCGGCGAGGCGCGCGCCGAGCGCGTCGTCTATGCCCACGGCGGGCGCGGTCTCGTCCGCCTCGCCGAAGGCCAGCGCCACGAAGGGCAGGCGGCGTTCCCGTGAGGAGGCGATCAGCCGTTCCGCGTCGTCGAGACAGAACAGCACGAGCGCGTCCACGAGGGCGCTGCGGATGTTCCAGACGGATTCGCTCTCGGTCGCCGCGGAGATCAGCGAGACCCCGATCCCCTCGGCGTCGCAGACCTCGGTGATGCCGGTCATCATCAGGCGCGCGTAGGGGTCGTCGAAGAAATAGGACAGGGGCTCGCCGGTCGCGACGCCGATCGCATTGACCCGCCCGGCGCTCAGCATTCGCCCGCGGGGGTCCGGGCCGGCGTAGCCGATCGCCTTGGCGGCGGCGAGCACACGCGCGCGGACCTCCTCGCGGACCAGTTCCGGGCGGTTGAAGACATTCGAGACCGTGGCCTTGGAGACCCCGGCGGATTCGGCCACGTCGATCAGTCGCGCGCTGCGTTCCATCCCCTGTTGAATTGCATCCCCCGGGCTCGCGTTCAAGGGCGGTGTGCGGTGCCGCTCTTGAACCGGTTAAATTCAGTCTTGACTCGCAGCCGCCATGTCGTATTTTGAACCGGTACAAGTTTGATATGAACCGGTACAAATCAAGGAGATTGCCATGAGTATGGTATCAACGGCGGGGAACGCCGGTGCCGCCTCGCGGCCGTCGGAGCCGATCGGGGCGCTTTGGCGGCGGCTCGCGGCCGGGCGGGCCGCGCGGCGCGAGGAGGCGCGGATGCGCGGGCTCGGCGCACGGATGCTGGATGACATCGGCGCCGCGTGTGACGCCGGGGATGAGTCGGGACGCACGGTGAAAGTCGACGGGGTGCTCCTCAGCGGCCTCGCCCGCTGACCGGATCGCGCGGCGCGGGATCGCCCGTGCCAGCTACGCGCGCCCCAGCTTCGGTCGAACCGGACTCGCACGCCCCGGACTTGCGCTCACGCGACTCGCGCGCCTTCGGATGGGCGCGCTCGTAGACTTCCATCAGCCGGGCCTGATCCACGCCGGTATAGACCTGCGTCGTCGCGAGCGAGGCATGGCCGAGCAGCTCCTGAATCGTGCGGAGATCGCCGCCAGCCTCGAGCAGATGCGTGGCGAAGGAATGGCGCAGCGCATGGGGCGTCGCGGTCGCCGGCAGGCCGAGCGCGGCCCGCGCGGTCTGCATCGCCTTCTGCACCAGTCGCGGGTTCAGCGCGCCGCCGCGCGCGCCGAGAAAGAGCGGCGCCTCGGGCCCGGGGGCGAAGGGCAGCAGCGCGCGATAGTCCTCGACCGCCCGCGCGGCCACCGGCAGCACCGGGACCAGCCGTTCGCGCCCGCCCTTGCCGCGCACGCGCAACACCTCGGGCAAGGGCGCGTCGCACTGGCGCAGCGCCAGCGCCTCGGAGATGCGCAGGCCCCCGGCGTAGAGGAGCGTGACCACGGCGAGGTCGCGCGCCGCGATCCAGGGTTCGGACGCCAGATCCTCGACCGCCGAGAGGAGGGCCTTCGCCGCGCCGGGCGCGACGGGGCGGGGCAGGCGCGGTTTCGTCCGGGGACCGCGGGTCGCCGAGACGGCGGGCGCCGGCGCGCCGCGCGCCTCGGCGAGCCAGGAATGGAAGCTCTTCACCGCCGAGAGCGCCCGGGCGAGCGATCGCGCCGAGAGCCCGCGCGCCCGCTCCGCCGCCATCCAGGCGCGCAGGTCCGGCACCGCCACGCGGCCCAGCGCCTCCGCGCCCATCGGCCCGCCCTCATGCAGCGCGAGAAACCCGAGATAGCCCGCGACATCGCGCCGGTAAGCGGTGATGGTGCGCGGACTGGCGCCGCGCACCGCGCTCATCCGCGCGAGCCACTCCTCGAGCAAGGCGACCGCCCCCTCGGAGGGCGCGGGACGGTCCCGCGCGGAGGCGGCGCGCGCGCTCACGAGAGCCAGCGGCGCATCACCCGTTCGAAGACGCCTGCGAGAAAGCCCAGCAGGTCGGTCCCCTGATCCGGGTGGAACCGGTGCCCGTCCGCGGCGCCGAGCACGAGGAGACCCCCGAGGTTGCTCTGGCCGAGGTCGAGCTTCAGCACGGCTTCCGAGCGGATCTCGGCGGCCTGCGCGCCGAAGATGGCGGTGTCCTCGGGCCGCGAATGACGCAGCGTGACGCGGCGGGGCCCGAGGCCGCGGCCCTGGCGCACATAGGCGTCGACGCCGCCGCGGGGCAGCGCGACCATGACGTCGCGGAGCGGCCCCTCCGGGCCAAGGCTCGATCCGGCGGGCGCGGCCGGAGCCTCGAGCCCGAGGCGGATCACCTCGACGCCGAGGATCATCGCGACGTCTCGGGTCAGCACCGTCAGGAAGCTCTCGAAATCCTCCGCCTCCAGGAGCGCGAGACAGGCCCGGTGCACCTGGTTCGTGCCCGCGACATTCTCATAGGCCGCCGCCAGCACCTCGCGGTGCGTGTCCTCGAGCCGGTCCAGCCGTTCCTCGAGCCGGTCCACCAGCACGCCGCGCAGATCCACGATATTGCGCCCCTGCGCGCGGCGGTCGGCGGCGAGGAGCGCCCGCATCACCTGATCGTCCTCGAGCACGATCGCCGGATCGGCGAGGATCTGGTCCCGCAGGAGGCTCACCGCCTCCTCGGTGGCGGCGCTCACAGCGCGGCTCCGGTGTCGGACGCCCGGCGCGCGGAATGGCACGGTGGAACACGGCGGAACGCCGCGCGGTCATATTCTCCCATGGGACTGCTCTCTCGCTCTGACGGCCCTTCGGCCCCGGTGACCTTCGGCCTTGTGATTTGCCGCGATGATAGCCCAAGACTGGTCGGCGATGGAACAACTCAATCCGCCTCAGCCCGACCTCTTCGACGCGCCATCCGCCGCGCGCGAGTTCGCCCGGGGCGCGCCCGTCGCCGTGCTGACGGCGGAGGGGCTTGACCGGTTTCTCGACTACCGCGCGCCGGAAGGCGGCGTCTCGCCCGGCGATTTCGTCGCCGTTCCGCTCGGCCCGCGCCGGGTGCTGGGCGTGGTCTGGGGGCCGGGATTGGGCGGCTTTCCGGCCGAGAAGCTCCGCGACATCGCCCACCTGCTCGAGGTGACGCCGATGCGGGCGGAGATGCGGGAATTCCTGACCCGCGCGGCGGATTACACGCTGACCCCGCTCACGCATATGCTGCGCCTCGCGAGCCGGGCGCCCGGTCTCGGCGAGCCGCCGTCCTCCCGTCCGCTCCTGCGTCTGACCGAGGCCGTGCCGGAGCGGATGACCGAGGCGCGGGCGCGGGTGCTCGCGGCTTTCGCGGAATACGGCAGCCTGGGCTTCGCACCGGGCGAACTCGCGGCGCTCGCCGGCGTTTCGCACGGGGTCGTCACCGGGCTCGAGAAGGCCGGGGTGATCCGGCGTGAGATCGTGACGCGGGACCAGCCCTTTGCCCGGCTCGATCCCGGCGCGCCGCCGCGGGATCTCTCCCCCGCGCAGGCCGCCGCCGCCGCCGTGCTGCGGGAGCGGGTTGCGACGCGCGACTATTCGACCACGCTCCTGAAGGGTGTGACCGGCTCGGGAAAGACCGAGGTCTATCTCGAAGCGGTGGCCGAGGCGCTGTCGCTGGGGCGGCAGGCACTGGTGCTTCTCCCCGAGATCGCGCTCTCGGTCGAGTTTCTCGACCGGGTCGAGGCACGGTTCGGGGCGCGGCCAGTCGAGTGGCATTCGGGCGTGACGCAGGCGAACCGCCGCCGGGGCTGGACGGCGGTGGCGGCGGGAGCGGCGCAACTGGTTGTCGGCGCGCGTTCCGCGCTGTTCCTGCCCTTCGCCGATCTCGGCCTCGTCGTCGTCGATGAGGAGCACGACCACTCCTACAAGCAGGAGGAGGGCGTGCTCTATCACGCCCGGGACATGGCCGTGCTCCGGGCCTCGATCGAGAAGGCGGCGGTGGTGCTCGCCTCCGCGACGCCCTCGCTCGAGACCTGGGCGAATGCCGAGGCGGGGAAATACGCGCGCCTCGAACTGCCCGAGCGGTTCGGTGTCGCGCGGCTTCCGGAAATGGCGGCGGTCGATCTGCGCTCCCATGCGCCCGATCCGGGGCGCTTCATCTCCGGGCCGCTGGAGCGGGCGGTGACCGAGCGGCTGGGGCAGGGCGAACAGGTCCTGCTGTTTCTCAACCGCCGGGGCTACGCGCCGCTCACCATCTGCCGCGCCTGCGGCTATCAGGTCGGCTGCGACACCTGTGACGCGCGCATGGTCGAGCACCGGTTTCGCGGCCGTCTCGTCTGCCATCAATGCGGCGCGACCCGCCCGATCCCGCTCCGCTGTCCTTCCTGCGACGTGGAGGGCAGGATGACCGCGCTCGGTCCCGGGGTCGAGCGGATCGCCGAGGAGGCGGAGCAGCTCTGGCCCGAGGCGCGGCGTGCGATCCTGTCCTCCGATCTCGCCGAGGGTCCGGCGGGGCTCAAGGCGCGGATCGACGAGATCGCCGGAGGCGGCGCCGATCTGGTGATCGGCACGCAGATCGTCTCGAAGGGCCACAACTTCCCGCATCTGACGCTCGTCGGCGTGATCGACGCCGATCTCGGGCTTCAGGGCGGCGATCTGCGCGCGGCGGAGAAGACCTTCCAGCTGATCCGTCAGGTCGCCGGTCGCGCGGGAAGGGCGGAGCGGCCGGGGCTCGCGCTTATCCAGACGCATCTGCCGGAGCATCCGGCGATCGAGGCGATTCTCGCCAACGACGACGAGGGTTTCTGGCGCGCCGAGGCGGAGCAGCGCCGGCTCGCGGGCGCGCCGCCCTATGGAAGGATGGCCGGGATCATCGTGACCGGCCCGGACGAGACCCGGACCTGGGAGGTCGCCCGCGCGCTCGGCCGCGACATCGACAGGCTCCGCGGGCTCGGGGCGGAGGTCTATGGACCGGCGCCCGCGCCGATCGCCCGTATCCGCGGCCGCTGGCGCGCGCGGCTGCTCGTGAAGGCGGCGAAGGGCGTCCCGATCCAGCAGGCCATCCAGGCCTGGGTGGTCGGCGTGAATCCGCCGACCAATGTCCGGATCAGCGTCGACATCGACCCGCAGAGCTTCTTCTGACGCGACGTCATTCGCGGTATTGGTGTAGGGATGGTCGTGGACACACTTGACAGGTGCGCGGCTTTGCCGTGTCATGTCCTACGACTTTAGTCTCGCATTCGCAGACCCCGGCTCACCAGTCCCCGGACGTGCTGAACCGTTGATTGGCACTGAAACCATTCCCAGGGCGGAGCCGAAGTTGCGACAGTTGCCTGTTCTTCCCCTCATCGGCGTCACGCTGGCGGTCGCAACGCTCGTGACCTCGATGCGGCTGCTCGGGTTCGGACACGGGCCCGTCGCCGGTGCGATCCCGTCCGCCGGTGTCGCGCTCGCGGCGGGTCTTCGGCTCGGCCCGGCGGGGGCGGCGGCGGCGGCGCTCGGCTTCATCGTCGCGGTGCCGCTCGCGGACCTGCCGATCGACCACGCGGTCACGCTCGCTCTCTCGCATGGGCTCGCCGCCCTCGTCGCGGGCCCGGCGATGAAGGCGCTGAGCGCGCGACGGACGACCCGCTCGCGCACGAGCGATCTCTTCGTGTTCCTCGCGGGCGCGACGATCTTCATCACGGTCGTCGCCGCCGTCGCCCTGCTCGCCGCCGCCGTCGGCTGGATCACGCTGGAACGGCCCTGGCGCTTCGTCGCGGTGATCGCGCTTTTCGAACCGCTGGGGATCATCACCGTCTTTCCCGTGATCGCCAACGCGCGGGAGTGGAGCGAGGTCGTGGCGCATCCCGGGCCCATCGTGCCGATCATGGCGCTCGGCGGGGTCCTGACGGGCATCCTCGCCTATGTCCTCACGGCGACCGGGGCCGAGGTCACCGCCGGGGCCGCGCTGGTGCTCTCGATCCCCTTCTGCCTCTGGGTCGCGATGCAGCGGCGTTCGCTCGACGGCGCGGCGATCGCGCTCGTCGCCTCGCACGCGGTCCTCTATCTCGTGCTGCGCGATGCCGGTTTCGACGTACTCTCGCCGGTGTTCCTGCTCAGCACGCTCTATCTCAACCTCCTCGTCGCCACATCGCAGTTCGTGCATGTGGTCAACCGTGACCGGCTCGACGCGCTCGAGGAAGTCGCGGCGCGCAAGGCCGAGCTGGAAGTCCGTGTCGAGCAGCGCACAGCCCGGCTCGTCGAGATGACGGAGCGCGCCCGCGCGGCGGACGCGGCGAAGACCCGGCTTCTCGCCACCGTCAGCCACGAGGTCCGCACGCCGCTCAACGGGGTGATCGGCATGGCGAGCGTCGTGCTCGCCGGCCGGCTTGATCCCGGGACACGCGCCAATGTCGAGATCATCCGAAGCTCGGGCTTCCATCTGCTCGACGTGACCAACCGCATCCTCGATTTCTCCCGGCTTGAGAACGGCGGCGAGGCCGAGATCGTGGAGTTCGATCTGCGCGCGCTGATCGAGGAGGTGCTCGCCGAGGCACGCTTCCTGCCCTTCGCCAGCGGCCTCGTCCTTTCGCTCGACATGGCCGGGGGACCGGCGCCCCGGCTGGGCCAGCGGCAGGGGCTGCGGCAGGTCCTGACCAATCTGGTCGGCAACGCGCTCAAGTTCACCGACGACGGGCGCGTGACCGTCCATGTCTACGAGACACCGGGCGGCCTTACGCGGATCGAGGTCGAGGACACCGGTTCGGGCGTCCCGCCCGAGGCGCGGGAACGGATCTTCCGACCCTACGAGCAGGTGGAGAGCATCGCGGCGCGGCGCCACGGCGGTTCGGGGCTCGGGCTCGCGATTTCCTCGGAGATCGTCGCGCGGATGGGCGGGCGCATCGGGCTTTCCGGCGCGGCGGGGCAGGGTTCCTGCTTCTGGATCGAGGTGCCGCTGGCGCTGTCGCGCGCCGCGCCGAGCCCGGAGCCGCTTCGCGCGTGAAGTTCTGGACCTGACTCCTTCGGGCGCGGGTCTTCGGGCGCGGGTCACCGGGCTTGGGGCTTCAGGCTGGTCGCCGGGGCCGAGCTTCTGGCCGCGATGGCGCTGGAAATCGGCACCGGGCCGGGATAGGAGACGCCGGGAGTTCCGCCCGAGGTCCCGCCATGTCCGAACCCCATCCGACCATCCGCCCGCGCCCCGGCATCCTCGACATCGCCCTCTATGTCGGCGGCGAGAGCAGGCTCGCGGGCCGGAAGGCGCTGAAGCTCAGTTCGAACGAGAACCCCTACGGCCCGAGCCCGCGGGCCATCGAGGCGTTTCACGCCGCCGCCGCCGATCTCGCACTCTATCCCGATTCCGGCCACGGCGCGCTCCGCCGCGCGATCAGCGAGACGCATGGGCTCGACCCGGAGCGGATCATCTGCGGCGCGGGTTCGGACGAGATCCTGACCTTCCTCGCCCAGACCTATGCCGGCGAGGGCGACGAGGTGATCTACACCGAACACGGGTTCGGCATGTACCGGATCGTGGCGCTCGCCGCGAGCGCGACGCCGGTCGTGGTGGCGGAGCGGGAGCGGCGCGTCGACGTGGACGCGATCCTCGCCGCCTGTACGGATCGGACCCGGCTGGTCTTTCTCGCGAACCCGGCCAATCCGACCGGCACCCTGCTCGCCGAGGAGGAGGTGCGCCGGCTCGCCGGGGGGCTCCCGGCCGCGGCGCTTCTGGTCGTTGATGGCGCTTACGCGGAATTCGTGGGCGCGGACTTCGATGGCGCCGCCGGGCTCGTCGATGCGCGCGACAACGTGGTGATGACCCGCACCTTCTCGAAGATTCACGGGCTTGGCGGGCTTCGTGTCGGCTGGGGCTACGGGCCCCGGCATGTGATCGAGGCGCTGAACCGCGTGCGGGGGCCGTTCAACCTCTCCGGCGCCGCGCTCGCCGCGGCGGAGGCGGCGATCCGCGACACGGCCCATACCGAGGATTGCCGCGCGAAGAACGCGGAGAACCGCGCCCGCCTCGCCGCCGATCTCACCGCCCTCGGCATTCCCTCGGACCCGTCGGAGGCGAATTTCATCCTCGCGCGCTTCTCCAGCACCGCCGAGGCCGAGGCCTGCGACGCCGCGCTGCGCGACGCCGGGATCATCGTGCGCCGCGTCGCGGGATACGGCCTGCCACATTGCCTCAGGATCACCATCGGCGATGCCGAGGGCTGCGCCCGCGTCACGCAGGCGATCCGCGCCTTCGCCGGGGCGCGCGTCTGATGGCCTACGCGCGCGTCGCCCTGATCGGCCTCGGCCTCATCGCCTCCTCGATCAGCCACGGCATCCGCCGCGCGGGTCTCCCGACCGTCGTGACCGGCTATGCCCGGACCGAGGCCACGCGGGAGGAGGCGCGCCGGCTCGGTCTCGGCGAGATCCACGACACAGCGGCCGGGGCGGCGCGGGACGCCGATCTGGTCATCCTCTGCGTGCCCGTGGGCGCGATGGCCGCCGTGATGGCCGAGATCGCGCCGGTGCTGAAGCCGGGGGCCACGCTCTCCGACGTGGGCTCGGTCAAGGGCTCGGTGATCGCGGCTGTCGGGCCGCTCGTGCCCGAGGGCGTGCATTTCGTGCCCGGCCATCCGCTCGCCGGGACCGAGCACAGCGGGCCCTCCGCCGGCTTCGCCGCGCTCTACGACAACCGCTGGATCATCCTGACGCCGCCCGCCGGCAGCGACCCGAACGCGGTGGCGGAGCTCGAGGGCTTCTGGAACGCGCTCGGCGCCAATGTCGAGGTGATGGATGCCGAGCACCACGATCTCGTCCTCGCGGTGACGAGCCACGTGCCCCATCTCATCGCCTATACTATGGTGGGCGTGGCCGACGACCTGAGCCGCGTGACCGAGAGCGAGGTCATCAAGTATTCCGCCGCCGGTTTCCGCGATTTCACCCGCATCGCGGCGTCCGATCCGACGATGTGGCGCGATGTGTTCCTCAACAACAAGGAGGCGACGCTCGACATTCTCGGGCGTTTCACCGAGGAGCTTTTCGCGTTGCAGCGGGCGATCCGGCTGGGAGACGGCGCGCATCTCCACGCCTATTTCACCCGGACCCGTGCGATCCGGCGCGGCATCATCGACGCGGGCCAGGACACCGCCGCGCCGGACTTCGGCCGCGGCGTCTCGCCGGTTCCGGCGGAATAGCGATTCGCGGATCTGTGCGAGCCAGATCGGGGGCTCAGATCACCGACCAGTCTCCGGCGGCGAGCGCGAAGGCCGCGATCGTGGCGTTTGCTCCGGCATGCGCCGCCACGGCCGGCCCGAGCCTGCCCGCGCGCAACGTGATGAGCCCGAAGACCAGACCCGACAGGAATCCGGCCAGCCAGCGGTCATGGAGCAGCGCGAAGAGCGCCGAGCTTGCGATGAGCGCGAAGACGCGGAGACGCCCGGTCGGGGTCCTGCCCAGAAGATAGTCGCGAAAGAACAGTTCCTCCACGACCGGCACGAGGATCGCCGTCGCGACGAGCCGGGCGGTGACCCAGAGCAACAGGTTCTCCGGCGACAGCCGCGAGAGCCGCTCGACCAGGGCCATGTCGCCGGGATCGGCGGGCGCGCGGGTCAGCACCCATGCGAGACCGATCAGCGGCCCGAGGGCAAGGCCGAGGCGATCCGGTCGCCAGTCGATCACCCGATAGGCGGGCAGGAACAGGACCAGCGCCGCGGCGATCGCGCCGGCGCGCAGCGGATACCAGAGGTCGGGCAGCGTCGCGAAGGCCGCCGCCGCCGTCCCCGTCAGCATCATCACGACGAAGGGCACGATCCGCGCCGCGACCGGATCGGCCAGAATCGGTGGCGGGGCGATGACGGTCCGGACCCGCTCGGACCGGAAAACCGGGGCCGCGCGCCCGAGCCAGATGAGGGCGAAGGAGAGCAGGGTGAAAAGAAGCCAGCCCGCGTTCGAATGGAAGCCGTTGACGGCGAGATCCGGCGCACCTCCCGCGCCGATCGCGATCAGACCCGCGATCCGGAGGATGTTGAGCGCGAGGCTGAGGACGATGCCGAGCGGGATCAGCAGGAGCGCGGCGGGAAAGCGGAGGCGCGTGCGATCGAAGAAGATCCAGGCCGAGATGAGCGCCGTGATCAGGACGACGCCCTGAACTCCGGAACAGCCATCCGCGATCATCACGACGAAATCCCCGGACCCGACCAGGAACGCGGGCTCGTCGAGATACACCTCGGCTCCGGCGAGTCGCAGCAGCCCGACAACTCCGCTGAGCGTGAGATGCGCGAGACCGTCGATTCGCCAGATCACGTCGAGCGCCTCGACCAGCCCGGGCAGCAGGAAGCCGGCGCCCAGGATGGCGGCGAACATCCCGGGCTCGGCGCGGATGACCGCCGCCCAGACACCGGTGCTCGCCAGCCAGAGCGCCGCCGCGCCGGCCGCCAGAGCGCCGCCGAGGACCCAGCAGGCGAGCGCCGCCGGCAGCGCGCGCACCGGATCGAGGACGGGCGCGAAGGCGGGTGCGAGGATCAGGCCGAGCCCGGCCGCGTGGGCGAGCGCGCAGCGGAAACCCGCGGCGGGTGCGCGCCGCTCCCGCGTCAGGGCCCTCGCCACTCCGGCGCGAGCGGATGCGTGGAGCGCGATCAGGCTCACGATTGCCGCGAACTTGAGCCCGAGCCCGCCCGCCAGCGCGCAGGCTCTGGGGGAGGCTGTGATCGCGCAATCGACCGGGCGGGCGAACTGATAGATCCATGCGATGAACAGGAGTTCGCCAGCGAGCAGCGCGACGGCGACCACCGCGACGGGGAGCGCCCGAGCGCCCCGTTTCCGCGCGTCTCGCGATGGGGCCGCGAGATCCGTCACCGTCCGGCCCGGAACGGGTGATGTCGCGCAGCGCGGATCATCGGTAGGCTTCCCATGTGTGAACTCCCCGGCGTGGCACGACGCCGGCGGCGCGGCCCTGGGGTCCAGCTATGGTCCAAAAGGCTCCCGTTTGCTTAACGGGGAGCGATCGTGTGTCCGCGGCCGCCTGACGCGACTTCGCCGTTGCCGATCCCGCGCGGCTGCGCGACATAGGGTCCGGGGACCGGACGCCGAACCGCGGGACCCTTTCGATCCGGAGGCCGAGGACGTGACCGAGATGCCGCATCTGACCGTCGTGAAACACCCGCTGGTGCAGCACAAGCTGACGCTGATGCGCGAGCGCGAGACTTCGACCGCGGGCTTCCGGCAACTCCTGCGCGAGATCAGCCTGCTGCTCGCCTATGAGGTCACGCGCGACCTGCCGATGACGACGCGCTGGATCGAAACGCCGTTGACCGAGATGGAATCGCCGGTGCTGAGCGGCAAGAAGCTCGCGCTCATCTCGATCCTCCGGGCGGGGAACGGGCTCCTCGACGGCGTGCTCGAACTGATCCCCTCGGCGCGGGTCGGTTTCGTCGGCCTCTACCGCGACGACGCGACGCTGAAGCCGGTCCAGTACTACTCGAAGGTGCCGGCGGACCTCGAAGAGCGGGTGGTGATCGCGCTCGATCCGATGCTTGCCACCGGCAATTCCTCGGTGGCGGCGATCGATCTCCTGAAGGAAGCCGGGGCGAAGGACATCCGCTTCCTCTGCCTGCTCGCCGCGCCGGAGGGGGTCGCGCGGATGAAGGAGGCGCATCCGGACGTGCCGGTGATCACCGCCGCGCTCGACAAGAGGCTGAACGAGAAGGGATATATCGTCCCCGGTCTCGGCGACGCCGGGGACCGGCTCTTCGGGACGAAGTAGCGCCGCCCTTAGGCCGGGACCGAGCCGAGCGCCTTCATCGCACTCGCCGCGATCTCGAAGGATCGCTTGCGCGCTGCGTGGTCGTGGATCTGCCCGGTCAGGATCACCTCGTCGGGGGAGTAACGTTCGATCAGCGAGGCGAGCGTCCGCTCCACCGTCTCGGGCGATCCGACCGCCGTCACCGAGAGCGCCTCGTTCGCCATCGCGAGCGCGGCTGGCGGCACGGCGGTCTCGATATCCTCGATCGGCCGCGGCAGTGGCCCGGGCTGGCCGGTCCGGAGCCGCACGAAGGCGAGCTGCATCGAGGTCCGCAGCCGCCGCGCCTCGGCGTCGGTCTCCGCGGCGAAGACGTTGATCGCCAGCATGAACCGCGGCCGCGCCAGCGTCTCGGAAGGCCGGAAGGTCTCTCGATAGACCGCGAGCGCCTGATCGAGCGCCTGGGGCGCGAAATGCGAGGCGAAGGCGTAGGGCAGGCCGAGATGCGCGGCGAGTTGCGCGCCATAAAGGCTGGAGCCGAGAATCCAGACCGGCACGTGGGTGCCGGTGCCCGGGACGGCGCGCACCAGCCGCGTGGCGTTGTCGTCGTCGAAATAATCCATGAGCTCAAGCACATCGCGCGGGAAGTTGTCCGCGTTGTCGAACCCCCGGCGCAGCGCGCGGGCGGTGTTCATATCCGTGCCGGGCGCGCGTCCGAGCCCGAGGTCGATGCGATCGGGGAAGAGCGTCGCCAGCGTGCCGAAGGCTTCCGCCACCATGAGCGGCGCGTGGTTGGGCAGCATGATCCCGCCCGCGCCGACCCGCATCCGGCTCGTGGCGGCGGCGACCTGGCCGATCACGACCGCCGTCGCCGCGCTGGCGATCCCGGGCATGTTGTGATGCTCGGCGAGCCAGTAACGGTGATAGCCGAGCCCCTCGGCATGGCGCGCGAGATCGAGCGTGTTGGTCAGCGCCTCGCGCGCGGTGGACCCTTCCGGAATCGGCGAGAGGTCGAGAAGCGAATAGGGGATCATCCGGGCCTCCGCGGGCAATGTCTTCCGGGGCATATAGTCCGCCGGCCCGTCCGTTAAAGCCTCCGAGCGAAGCTCCGCCCGTCTCGCCCCCGGGGTCTCAGGGCCGCGAGCCGAAGGCGGCGAGGAATCGGTCGCGGAACGCTTCCATCGGCCAGACCGGCGCGTCCCCGGACGGGATGAGCCCCTCGACCCAGTTCCAGCCGGTCACGTACCGGACCAGATCGGGCGGGCCGATCACATGGGCGGGCACGTCTCGCGACGCCGGTTCACCCGCGACGAAGCCTGCCGGTTGATGATCACCGAGAACGACGAGCAGGGGCGCGCGGTGGCCCTGACGGGCGGAGAAGGAGAGCACGGCCTCGAGCGCGTAGTCGATCGCGGCGCGGTACTGGGCGCGCACCTTGTCGTGATCGCGCCACAGAGCCTGGGGGCTCTCGCCCGTGGTCGCCCAGCGGCTGAAGATCGCGCCGTCGCCGACCTCCTCCCAGTCGATCAGTGGCGGGATCGGCGTCCAGGGCGCATGGGATGACAGGAGCGCGATCTGCGCGATCACCGGCGGCCGGGTGGCCTGATCGAGTACCATCCGCTCGAAGGCGGCGAGTGTGTACTGGTCGGGCATGGTCACCCAGTTGAACGGCTCACCGGCATATCCGAGATCCTTCGCGGCGAGGACGATATCGTAGGCGAAATACTGCGCCTCGGGCCAGATCATCGTGATCCCCGGCATGACGGCGACGCTCTCCCAGCCGCCCCTCTGGGCGAGGCGCAGCAGGTTGAGGCGCGGGCTCGCGATCAGGGCGCCGTAGCGCGCCTGCGAGTCGACCCTCACCCCTGCGAGCAGCGTGCCGTGGGCGAACCAGCTCTGTCCGCCGACCGTGGGCGCCGTCAGCCAGCCCGACCGCGCGACGAGGCCCGACGCCGCGAGTTCCTCCTGGCCCGCCGCGAGCCTCGCCAGCACTGTCGGGCCATAGAGCGGGTTCTCGAGCGCCGAACGGCCGTAGGATTCGACGAAGATGATCACGATGTCACGGCCGCGGAGCGCCGGAAGCAGGTCATCCGGCGGCGTGCCGATGTAGGGGTCGCGCGCCGCCTCGATCCGGAGGCGTTCGAGATCCTCGCTCGCCTCGACCGCGTTCTGCAGGTGCTGGACGGAGAACCGCGTGGTCCGGGCCGCCGAGAAGGGGACGCTCACGCCACCGAGGTCGAGCAGCGGAAGAACGAGCGCCGCGAGAAACAGCGGCCGGAGCCAGGTTCTGCCGCGGTGCCGCCTCGGAGCAAGCTTCGCGATCCGGCCGGTCGCCCACCAGACCGCGAGCGCGAAAACGAAGATGAGCGCGACGGTCAGCAGGCAGAGGAGCAGGGTCAGGGGCGTGCCGATCGTGCCGGCCGCGAGACGCACGGTCGCGGGGATAAGTTCGCCATCGACCGCGGGATTGAACGGCCGGGCGAAGATCGCATAGGCGGCGAGATCGGCGCCCCGGAGCATCGCGATCGCGACGAGGGCGGCGGCGAGGATCGTTCGGGCGGCGACCAGTACCCACCCGCGAAAGAGCATCAGTCCGAGCACGACGACGGGCAGTTCGAGCGGAAAGGTCAGCGACTCGACCGACACCGCCGTGGAGGAATGGTCGTGCAGGATCAGCGTGACCCAGAGCAGCGCGAACGCGGCCAGCGTGCCGATCATGTGTCACCCTCCTCGACGCGGCGCGCGTAGACGTCGCCGGAGCGCCCCGCGCGGGAGATCAGCGTGGAGATGCCCGCCGCGTCGGTCCAGTCCTCCAGCACGAAACCGGGCGCTTCCCCGGCGATGAAGTTGAACCGGTAGTCGCCGAGTTCGCCGATCCGGGCAAGGCTCGCGCGGGCGACGCCGGGCAGGGCGGGTAGCGTTTCGAATGCGATCCAGTCGACCGGCGCCCGGAGGCCCGCCAGCACCGCGTCCTCGAAACCCTCGACGTCGATCTTGACGAAACGCGGGCGTCCATGGGCCGCGATGAGCGCGTCGAGCGTCGTGACCTCCACCGTCTCGGCCGCGTCCCAGCGGACATGGCCGAAGCCCTTGGTGGCCGCCATGTGCTCCGCGAAGCCGGGGGCGAGCGAGGCGACCGTCGGATGAAGCCGCGGGATCGCGAGGCGGGCCGTTCCGGCCCGCGCACCCGCCGCCGCGCCGACCAGGGTCACGCCGGGTGGCAGATCGCGCTCCAGGAAGGCGCGCAGCAGCGGTTGCGGCTCCAGCGCCACGACGTGCGCCCCCGCCGCGACCATCGCCCGGGTCCGGTTTCCGACATGCGCGCCGATATCGAAGGCGAGATCGCCGGGCCGCAGGATGCCGCGGTAGAGCCGGGCGAGCGCCCGGGCCTTCCACGGCCGCGCGCGATAGATCAGGAGCGAGCGCGCCAGCCCGGCCAAGGCGCGCGCGCCGGTCCCGGCGCCTGTCATCTCCGTGCCAGCCGCCGCAGGTCGCGTGCGAACGACCAGGAGAGCAGCCCGAGCGCGGCCGCCGCGATGGCGCTCGAGAGCGGCGGCGCGATCGGCGGCGCGAGCAGCAGGGTGAGCGCCGCGAGCTGCGCGACGCAGACCGCCTTGCGGCGCCAGGACGGCGCGAGAGGCGCGGCGAAGGCCGGGCGCACCCAGCCGAGGCCGAGGAAGGCATAGCGCATGAACCCGAGGGCGAGCACCCAGGGGCCGGCCTTGTCCATCTGCCAGACGAGAAGCGCCAGCGCGAGGCCGGTCAGCGCGTCGACCTCCATGTCGAACCGGGCCCCGAAGGCGGAGGCGAGGCCCGACCGGCGCGCCAGCCAGCCGTCGATCCCGTCGAGCGCGAGCAGCGCGGCCGAGGCGAGCGCGAACCCCCAGGACGCCGCCGGGCCGGGCACCTGGCCCGCGAGCGCCGCCCCTCCGAGGAGCGCCGCGCCCGCCGCCCGGAAGAGCGTGATCACATTGGCACCGCCGAACCGGTCCGGCGGGTGGAATGCGTCGAGCCGCCCCTGCGCCACGGCGATGATGACCGCGAAGATGCCAAGCGCGATACAGGCGGGGGCCGCGCTCTCGAAAGCGGTGGAGGCGGAGAGGATCATCACCGCCGCGATGGGAAGCGCGGCCGCCCAGAGGCCGCGTCGGGCGCTCCAGGCCGAGGCGGAGGTCGAGGCGGGGACGAGAGCGGCGCGCGGCTGGGTCATCGCCGCCCCTCCGGTTTGGAGCGGCTCCGGGCTTCTGCTATCGTCGGGACGGTTCGCAGCGGGAGAAGGAACGGCGTCATATGGGCTACGGGACCGTCTCCCGCCTCTTTCACTGGATCACGGTGGCAATCGTGATCGTCATGATACCGGTCGGATTGACGATGGTCGAGGAGGTGCCGCGCGCGCTTCAGGACCGTCTCTTCATCCTGCACAAGGGGCTCGGCGCCTGCTTCCTGGTTTTCATTCTCGCCCGGATCGCCTGGCGCGTCCTGAACCCGCCGCCGCCCCTGCCCGCGGATCTGCCGCGCGCGCAGCGTCTGGCCGCCTCTGCGGTGCATCTCCTGCTCTACGCGCTGCTCCTGACCATGGCGGTCAGCGGCTACGTCCGGGTGACGGCGGGGGGATTTCCGATCGAGCTTTTCGACGCGCTCGGGCTTCCACCGGCGTTCGGGAAGAACGAGGCCGTGGCCGAAGCCGCGAAGGCCGTGCATGCGACGGCCAAGACGGTGCTGATCGCCGCCATCGCGCTCCACCTCGGCGCCGCGCTCTATCACGGGCTGGTGCTGCGGGACGGGATACTGGCCCGGATGTGGCCGCCGGTCGGGCGGGTCGGCCCATCTGCCCGGCGCTAGCGCCGGTGGTCCGAGCCCTTGCTGTGGGTCGGCTTGATGAAGACCTTCTCGACCGCGCCGAGCAGGGTGACCCCAAGGTCGACGACCGGCTGTGCCGGGCCGAACCGGGAGGGCCAGCCGAACCACCCGGCTTCGATCCGGGCGCGCAGGCGGCGCTCGCCTTTGGCGCGAGTGACCTCATCCGTTGGGCTGGTATTTCGCGGTGCAGCATAGACGGTCGAGCGGAGTGACGCCGGAGCTCGGCGTGGGGGACGAAGCGGGAACGTGTAGGCCATGGGCTCGCGGAGGGGGTCGGAGTACGGGTGGGAAGCAACACGACCCGCGAGCGGCGGCGGCGGGCGGTCAGCGGGCCGATGAGGGACTGCTAACTCCCCATCGGCCCTTGCCGTATGCCCGCCAGAGGTGCGCGGACGGCGGCTGAGCTAGGTTAGTAGCACGCCGGCGCCCTTGGCGAAACGGCCTTGCCGCGGCGCAACGGCGATCGGCGGGGCTCCGCTGACAGCAAGAATCCGCCGTCGGCGGATTGGTGGCGCTCCGACGAGGCATAACACCTATAGGTTGTATATCGCGATGTTTAGGTTGTTATGGGCGCGGCCTTGATCGCATAGGCGAAACTCGCCGCGTCGAGGCAATCGAGGAGGAGTCCGGCCACTTCCGCCTGCGGATACATCAGGAACGCCACGAGGTGATTCGAGCCGGGCAGGACCACGTCATGCGCGTCGTTATAGGCGAGCCAGTTGCCCTCCCAGGCGCCGAAGAGCGCGTCGCGCGCCGCCGTCACCTTCTCGTTGTCGAGCGCGTTGTTGCCCGGCGGCTCCTCCAGAACGACCTTTCGCACATCGGCCGGATCGACCGGAACCCAGCCCGGCCCGTCGAGCCAGACTTCGGCGCGGCAATGCTGCGCCTTGCTCACGTCCTCGGTTCCCGCGCCAAGGCTCTTGTAGCCGAAGGCCGAGGGCGCCACGCGGATACCGTAGAGATCGCGCGCGGGGAGGCCGGAGGCACGCGCCAGCGCGACATAGAGCGCGTTGATATCCGCGCATTTGCCGCCGAGGTCGCCGCTCTCCAGCATGCTCGCCACATCGCCGATGCCGCAGCCCCGGACGTCCGCGACGCGCTGGCTGTTGTCCACGACCCAGTCGTAGAGCGCCTTCGCCTTCTCCCGGTCGGAGGTCGCGCCCGCGACGATCCGGTCCGCCGTTTCCTTCACGATGCCATCGGTCGGCAGCAGGTTCGTCGCCGCGAGATACCGCGCCCGTTCCTCGTCGCCGAGCGGAGCGGTGCCGGTCCGGCTCAGGCTGCCGCCCCGGTCGCGGGTCCGGAAGAAGCTGGTGACCGTCAGTGTCGGCTTGGGGATCCCGGGGCCGTATTCCGCCCGGATCATCCGCGCGCCACTCGCCGGGTCGGTGACGATCTCGGCGCGCTCGGCATTGCCGCGCCACTGGTCCTCCTCGGGCACCATCCACTCCGCCTCGTCGATCGATGGCAGCGGAACCCAGGCCTTGACCGGTCCCTCGATCGCTCCGATGGGCGCACCGGCGGGCGCGCGGATCTCGAGCGTCGTCGTCAGCACGTAGCTCCGCCAGTCGCCTGGCCGCGGATCGAACTCCACCGCGGCTCGCGCGTGGCGCGGCAGGGCCGAGAGCGCCGCGACGCCGGCGGTGCCCGCCAGAAACTCGCGTCTTTTCATGGATTGATCCTCCCTTGCATCATCTGTCCGGTAGGCCGGTCGGTTCGGTCAGCGCGTCGAGCCGGGCGCGTGTCGCCGCGCCATCCCAGGCGACATCGCCATCGGCCGCGAGCACGGGCGCGCCGCTTCCGGTGAAGACGAAGCTCGCCGGCAAGCCCGCCACATCCCAGGCACGCGCCCCCGCGAGGTGGCGGTCCATCGCAACGGGCAGGCGAATGCCGGTGCTCTCCAGAAACCGGCTCACCCGGGCATCGACCTCGCCCACGTCGATCGTGATCACCCTCAGATTCGGGCGGTCGGCCGCCAGGCGGTCGAGCGCCGAGAGTTCTGGAACACAGGGCGGACACCAGGTGGCGAAGAAATGCACGATGACCGGCCCTTCAGCCGCGCCCGCCGAGGGCAGGGTGATCTCGCCGCCGCCGAGCAGGTCGAGCGCCAGCGGCCGCTTGTCACCGCCGCTCCAGGGTCCGAGCTCGTCCGCGGCCAGGGGAACGGGCACGAGCGCGAGCATCGAGGCCAGCGCGGCGGTCCGGATGTGTTTCGTCTGGCCCCGAGACTCGGGAGTGGGCGCGACAGGCATCCGGGGAGTTTCCGGGGCGCCCGGAGTGCTTGTCAATGCGGCCTTTCGGACCGGGGGGCGGACGGGTCCCTGCGGCGGTGGCGGCCGCGCCGGCCGGGTTCGGTGGCACGCCCGGCGAGGCGCCGCTATAGTCGCGCGCGCAATGGAGGGAGGCGAAGCATGGCGGATGGGATCGAGTCGCGGCCGCGGCTGACGGAACTCGCGCATGGCGGCGGCTGCGGCTGCAAGATCGCGCCGGGCGTGCTGCGCGACCTGCTCGCGGATCAGCCCATGCTCGGCGCGTTTCCGAATCTTCTCGTCGGCACCGAGACCGCGGACGACGCCGCCGTCTGGCAGATCGATGACGGGACCTGCGTGATCGCCACCACGGATTTCTTCATGCCGATGGTCGATGATCCCTTCGATTTCGGCCGGATCGCCGCGGCCAATGCGATCTCGGACGTCTATGCGATGGGCGGTGCGCCGGTCATGGCGCTCGCGATCCTCGGCATGCCGATCGACAAGCTCGATCCCGCGACGATCCGCGAGATCCTGAAGGGCGGCGCCAGCATCTGCGGCGAGGCGGGAATTCCCGTCGCCGGTGGGCATTCGATCGACGCGCCCGAGCCGATCTATGGTCTCGCGGTGATCGGGCTCGTCCACCCCGACCGGCTCCGCCGCAATGCCGGCGCCCGCCCCGGCGACGCGCTCATCCTGACCAAGGGACTGGGCGTCGGCATCTATTCCGCCGCGATCAAGAAAGGCGCGCTCGACGCCGAGGGGTATGCCGAGATGGTCGCGTCGACCACGCTGCTCAATCGCGTCGGCGCCGATCTGGCCGGTGATCCGGAGGTCCATGGCATCACCGATGTGACGGGTTTCGGCATCCTCGGCCACGCGCTCGAAATGGCCCGTGGATCGGGCGTGACGCTCAGGCTCCGCGAGGACGACCTGCCGTTTCTCGCCCAGGCACGGCGGCTCGCGGAGGCGGGTTTCGCCACGGGGGCCTCGACCCGGAACTGGGCGAGCTACGGCGCCGAGGTCAGGCTTCCCGAGAACCTGCCCGGCGGACTCCCCGACTGGCGGCGGAAGCTCCTGACCGATCCCCAGACTTCGGGCGGGCTCCTCGTCGCCTGCGCCGAGAGCGCGGCCGACATCCTGCTCGCCGCCATCCGTTCGGCCGGCTATCCGATGGCCCGGCGCATCGGCGACGTGGTCGCGGGGCCCTCCGTCGTCGAGGTCACATAGGGTCAGTCCGCCGTCCCCCGCCGGTCCCATCGCCGCCGCCCGCCAGTGTATCCCCGGGCGAAATGTCGTCCGGCACGTAAAGATCGGCGCCCCGCGGGTTGATCCGGCGCAGGTCGCCGCGCCGGAGCGTCAGGCCCTGGCGGTCGAAGAAATCGAGGATCTGGATCGCGACCTTGCGGCCGTTGTCCATCCTGTCGCGGAAGGCGGCGGCGGTGAACCAGCCCTCGGCCGCCGCGTCGGAGAGGGCGCGCGCGAGTTCCGCCATCTCGATCGTGGTCGCCCGCCGGAAGAAATGGTCCTTCGCGATTTCGTCCACCCGGCCGGCGCGGGCGCAAAGCCGCATGACCCTGCGGATCTCGCCCTCATCGAGTCCCAGCGTTCCGGCGAAATCGCGCACCCGGGGCGGCCGGAACCGGATCGCGCCGCCGAGACCCTCCGCGACCCGGGCATAGATCGCCTCGTCCTCATCCGTCAGCCGGGCCGTATGGCTCGGCAGGCGAAGGAAGGCGCCTTGGAGCACCAGACGGCCGGCGTCGGCCTCCGCGCGGAGGAAATCGAGGAAATCCTCCTTCGGCAACCGGGGCGTCAGCGCGAGCCGGAGTCGTTCGCGCGGCATCCCCTGCAATTCGGGATTGCCGGCGTGATAGGCGCCGAGCGCCTCGGTCATCGCCGCGCCGAGCCGCTCGGTCCCGCCGCGGGCGACCAGGATTCCGCCGATCCGTTCGGCGCCGGCCCCGGCGACCGCCGCCGCGAGGTCGGCTTGCGTCATCGCGCGGTCGCGGCCGAAGGCGTCGTGCTCGACGACGCCCGGCGGTAGCGCGAGCAGCGCCGCGAGCGCCGCCCCCGCTTCGGGACGATCCGCCGCCGCGAGGATGGCCCGCCGCGCTTCGGTGCGCCGCTTGCGTCCCGGCGGGCGAAGGTCGAGGAACCGGCCGCCGCCGATGGTGCGCCGGGCCGAGACGTCGCGCAGGATGTAGCGGTCCCCGACGAAACCGGCGATGGGCCGTTCAAGCACCAGCTGCGCGGGTCCGGTCGCGCCGGGCGCGATCGGTTCGCCGAGCGGTATGACGCGCGCGCCGACCTCGGACGCGCCGCTGTGCAGATGGGCCGGGAACCACCCGCCGGCCGGTTTGGCTTCCGAGGCCAGGATGGTGAGCGTCGCGTCGATCCGGTCCGTCGGCGCGAAGATCTCCGGGGCGAGCACCACGTCGCCGCGCGAGATCGACTCCTTCGTCACACCCTCGCCGGTGAGGTTGAGCGCGCATCGCTGGCCCGCCTCGGCGCGCTCGGTGGCTGTGTCCTGCGCCCGGATCGACCGGACGCGGGCGGCGAGCCCCGCCGGGGCGATGGTGACGCGATCGCCGATGGTCACCGCGCCCGAGACCAGCATGCCGGTCACCACGGTTCCGGCCCCCCGCAAGGTGAAGCTCCGGTCCACGACGAGACGCGTGAGCCCCCCGTCGCCGCGCGCCGCGGTCGCACGCTCCTCCGCCGCCAGATGGTCGCGGAGCGCCGCCACCCCCTCGCCGGTCAGCGCCGCGACCGGAAAGACCGGCGCGCCCGCGAGGCCCGTGCCCGCCAGAAGCGCAGCGACTTCGACCATCACCGCGGCGCGGCGCGCTTCGTCGGCGAGATCGGCCTTGGTGAGCGCCACCGCGCCCCGCGCGACACCAAGCAGATCGAGGATCGCCACATGCTCGGCCGTCTGCGGCATCACCCCGTCGTCGCAGGCCACCACGAGCAGGGCGAAGTCGATCCCGCCTGCGCCCGCCAGCATCGTGTGCACGAACCGTTCGTGCCCCGGCACATCGACGAAGCCGGTGATCCCCGCGCTCGGGTCCCCGGCGATGCGCGCATAGGCGAAGCCGAGGTCGATGGTGATCCCGCGGGCCTTCTCCTCGGCGAGGCGGTCGGCGTCGATCCCGGTCAGGGCCTTCACCAGCGCGGTCTTGCCGTGGTCGATATGCCCCGCCGTGCCGATGATCATGGCCGGGCCAGGGCGAGACTTTCGAGGAAGCCGGCCTCGTCTGCGAGGCAGCGCAGATCGAGGATGAGGGCGCCGCGCGAGACATGACCCAGGATCGGGCGGGGCAGGGCGCGGAACGCCGCGGCGAGCCGGTCGGCCGCGATCGCGGAGAACCGCAGGCCCGCGCTCGGCAATGTCTCGACCGGGAGCGCGCCGGAACCGATCTGGCTCGCGCAGGCGACGGCGCCCACGATCACGCCGGGCAGCCGCGCCGCCGCCTCGGGCGCCAGCCGCTCCGCCTGCGCGCGGATCTCCGCCTCCGGCCGCGCCATCGCCCGCGCGGTCGGCAGGCGTTCGGTGAGCCGGTCGGGGTCGCGGTAGAGGCGGAGCGTGGCTTCGAGCGCCGCGAGCCGGATCTTGTCGATCCGGAGCGCGCGTTTCATCGGATTGGCGTTGATCGCGGCGATGAGGTCGCGGCGGCCGACGATCAGCCCCGCCTGCGGCCCGCCGAGCAGCTTGTCGCCGGAGAAGGTGACGAGATCGGCGCCCTCGGCCACCGCCTCGCGCACCGTGGGCTCGCGCGCGATGCCGAAGCGGGAAAGGTCGATCAGCGTGCCGGAGCCGAGGTCGTTCAGGAGCGGCACGCCCGCCTCCTTCGCGATCCGTGCGAGCTCGGCGCCCGGCACCTCGGCGGTGAAACCCTCGATCCGGTAGTTCGACGGATGCACCTTGAGGATCAGCGCGGTCTCGGGGGCGAGCGCGCCGCGATAGTCCTTCGCATGGGTGCGGTTGGTCGTGCCGACCTCGCGGAGCGTCACGCCCGCGCGCGCCATGATGTCGGGCATGCGGAAGGCGCCGCCGATCTCGATCAGCTCGCCCCGCGAGACGATGGCCTCGCGCCCCTCGCCGAGCGTGTTGAGCGCGATCAGAACGGCGGCGGCGTTGTTGTTGACGACGGTCGCATCCTCGGCGCCCGTCAGTTCGGTGAGAAGCCCGCGCAGATGCGAGTCCCGCTCGCCGCGGCGCCCGGTGTCGAGGTCGAATTCCAATGCCGCAGCCTCGCGCATCGCGGCGACCGCCGCCTCCACCGCCGCCTCGGCGAGCAGCGCGCGGCCGAGGTTGGTGTGCAGGATCGTGCCGGTCAGGTTGAAGAGCGGGCGCAGGTTCGACCGCGCCGCCGCTTCGAGCCGGAGCGCGAGGGCGCCGCCGATGTCGGTCGGCATCGCCGCGCCGCGCCGGATCTCGGCCAGCAGGTCGCGCGCGGCCTCGGTGACCACCGCGCGGCCGTGCCGGGCGACGAGCGCGGCTTCAGCCGTCAGAAGCCGGTCGACCGAGGGCAGGTCGCGCATCCGGGCGCGGGTCTCGCCATCCATCGTCAGTAGCCGATCAGGAACGGGTCGAATCCGGCGCGGCGCCATTCGGTCGCGCCCATCATCGCGTCGAGCCCGAGGCTTGCCACATCGTCGGCGATGGCTTCGAGCCCGGCGTCCTTCGTCTGGTAGAGGATCTTCACCCAGGAATGGCAGCTGTCGCAGACCTCGGCCTTGATCACCGCCTCGCCTTCGCCGAGCGAGCGGTAGCCGATGCCCTTGGTCGCGCCGCAGGCGAGGCATTTGACCCGCACCTCGTTCCAGAGCGTCGCGCAGGTCGCGCAGGCGGCGTAGCGCACGCCCTCCAGCCGGGGCAGGGCGATGACCAGCGAACTCGCCGGGCGGCCGCCGCAGCAGGGGCAGACGCCGGTTCCGACCGGGACGAGCCGTTCGGCGTCGAGCGTGGCGGCGAGGCGGGCGGCGTGGACCTGAAGCCCGGCGGCGACGTAGAGATGCGCCGCCGCTTCCTCGACCGGCACGGTCGCCGCGATCAGGTTCAGCGCCATGCGCTCCCGCTCCGCGACCGGGCTCGAACGCACGGCGTCGAGCGCGGCGCGCGCGGCTTCGGGTTGCGGGATCGCCGCCGCGGCCTCGAGGAGTTTCGCGATCGTCGAATGGAGATCTTCGGAGCGTGCGAGCGTGGCGCCGTCGATCGGCGGCATCGCCGCTTCGCGCGCCCGCGCCACCGTCTCGCCCGTGAGGGGCGGGAGCGGCTCGCCCGAGACGGGCGGGGGTGTCTCGCCCGAGACGGGCGGCAGAGGCTGGCCGGCGATCTCCGCCTGGAGCTTCGTCAGTTCGGCGAGAAAGCTCAGGTAGGGCCCGAGCCGGCTCGAACCGGCGAGGAAGGCGAGGCGTTTCGAGCGCCGCGAAAAGACCGCCGCCGGGTCGGGCAGGATCGCGAAGGGCGGCTGGGCGATGACCCCGATCCGCGAGGGATCGGGTGCGATGTCAGGGGGCATTCATCTCCTCCGGGCCGACCGGCCACGTTCTCTCCCGGGCCTACTCCGCGGGACCCGTCCGGTCGAGCCGGGCCAGTTCGCGCAGCCATTTCCGGTGATGGCGCCAGGCCCAGCCGCCGGTCACCGTGCCCCTTGTCATGGCGCGGATGGTGCCGCGCGTCCAGATCGCCGCGTAGACATGGACGATGAAGACGCAGATGATCAGCACCGCCGCCATCGAGTGCAGCATCGTCGCCACCCGCCGAACCGGAATCGACACGACGCCGGCGAAATACTGCTGCCACATCACGATGCCGGTGGCGATCAGCACGAGGATGAGCACCGTCATCGCCCAGAAGACGATCTTCTGCCCGGCGTTGTACTTGCCGAGCTCCGGCAGCTTCTCCTCCTGCCCCGACAGGATCTCGCCCGGATGCGAAAGCCAGGTCGCATCCTCCTTCGCCGGCAGGTTGAGCTTCGCCATGCGGCAGAAGAGGACGAAGAAGCTGAGGAACAGGATCACGCCGATCCAGGGATGCAGCATCCGCGTCGTCTGCCCGCCGCCGAAGAGCCCGGTGAGGAAGAAGAGCGACGGATGGAAGAGCGCCAGGCCCGAGATCAGCAGGAGGACGAGGCTCGTCGCGGTGATCCAGTGATTGACCCGGGTGGCGGGGCCGTAGCGGCGGACGGTGACCGGCTCGACGCTCTCGATCCGGTCGCCGGATTGGGAATAGACACGCTCGCTCATCGCTTCGGCCCTCCGTCCTCGGTTTCCACGAGATCCTCGGCCTGCTCCTCGTCCTCGCGGCTCACCTCATTGGCGCGTGCGAGGAAGCCGTGCAGCGTGGCACCGACCGCCATCATCCCCATCGCGGCGAGGCCCACGTATTTGGTCACGCCCTTCCAGGTCTCGACGACGGCGGAGATCTTCGGATCGGCCGGCAGGTCCGCGTAGATCTCGGGCTTGTCGGCGTGATGGAGCACATACATCACATGCGTGCCACCGACGCCCTGCGGATCGTAGAGCCCGGCATTTTCGAAGCCGCGCGACTTCAGATCGGCGATGCGCTCCTCGGCATGGGCCTTCATGTCCTCCTTGGTGCCGAAGGTGATGCATTCGGTCGGACAGGCCTTGGCGCAGGCCGGGCCCTGGCCGACCGCGATACGGTCGGAGCAGAGGGTGCATTTATGCGCCGTATGCGTGACCTGCGAGATCCGCGGGATGTCGAACGGGCATCCGGAGACGCAATAGCCGCAGCCGATGCAGTTCTCCGAGATGAAATCGACGATGCCGTTGGAATATTGCACGATGGCGCCCGGCGCCGGGCAGGCCTTGAGACAGCCCGGGTCCTCGCAATGCATGCAGCCGTCCTTGCGGATCAGCCATTCGAGCTGGTTGGTCTCGGGATTGTCCCATTCGGTGAACCGCATGAGCGTGAACATCTCGGGCGTGAGGTCGTGCGGGTTCATGTAGGACCCGACGAATTCCTCGATCTCCGGATGGGTGTCGTTCCACTCGATACAGGCCGACTGGCACGCCTTGCAGCCGATGCATTTGGTCACGTCGATCAGTTTCGCAACCTTGGTCAGTTCCCGCTCCGGCCGAGGCAGGTCGAGGGTCGCGGACCGGCGGACGACATCCGCCGGGCCGAAATAGCTGTCGAGTTGCTCGACCGGCGGATTCGACCGCGCGGTGGTGGGTTCCGGGGCCGTGGTCATGACGTGGCTCCCTCGCTTGGCGCGGTCGTTGGCTCGATATTGACGAGGAACGCCTTGGTCTCAGGCGTCTCGACATTCGCGTCGCCGACGAAGGGGGTCAGCGAGTTCGGGCCGAATCCCTTGCGCGCGGCGCCGGTGAAGCCCCAGTGCAGCGGAATGCCGACGACATGCACCGTCTTGCCGTCGCAACTGAGCGGCTTGATCCGCTTCGTCACCATCGCCTTGGCCTTGATCGAGCCGCGGTTCGACCAGACCCGCACCCAGTCGCCGCCTGAAATCCCCTTCTCCTCCGCGAGCTGTTCCGAGATCTCCACGAAGAACTGCGGCTGCAGCACGGAATTCACCGGGTTGTGCTTCGTCCAGTAGTGGAAATGCTCGGTCAGCCGGTAGGAGGTGCCGACATAGGGGAAGGCCTCCGAGGTTCCGAGCTGCGCGGCGTCCGCCTCGAAGATGCGCGCGGCGGGGTTGCCGCGGATCTCGGGGTTGAGGAAGTTCGCGATCGGCGACTCGAAGGGTTCCGCGTGCATCGGGAAGGGCCCGTCGCGCATCAGCCCGCGCGAGAAGAGCCGCGACATGCCCTCGGGGTTCATGATGAACGGCATCACATCGCGCGGCGCGGCGGTCGGCGAAATGTCGGGCACGTCGTAACCCTCCCATTTCGCGCCCGTCCACTCGATGAGCTTGCGGCTCGGGTCCCAGGGCTTGCCGTCGAGATCGGCGGAGGCGCGGTTGTAGAGGATGCGCCGGTTGACGGGCCAGGAGAACGACCAGTTGAGATAGGCGCCGGTGTCGTCGGGATCGCTGGTATCCCGGCGGGCCATGTTGTTGCCGTTCTCGTTCCAGCAGCCGGAATAGATCCAGCAGCCGGACATGGTCGAGCCGTCGTCGCGCAGCTGGCTGAAGTTCAGCAGCTGCTGCCCGGTCTCCGCCAGAACCTTGGTCGGGTCGGTCGCATCGCGCACCGTCGAGAGTGCGCGGCCGTTGATCTCGCGCGCGAGTTCCTCCGGGGTCGGGTCCTTCGGGTCGGCGTAGTCCCAGGAGAGGTTCAGGATCGGCTCCGGCACGGCGCCGCCTTCCTCGCGGTAGAGCTCGCGGACGCGCACGAAGATCTCCGCCATGATCGCGGTGTCGAACTTCGCCTCGCCCGGCGGTGTCGCCCCGGGCCAGTGCCATTGCAGCCAGCGCCCGGAATTGGTGAGCGAACCCTCGTCCTCCGCGAAACAGGTGGAGGGGAGCTGGATCACCTCCGTCTGGATCGAGGCGGTGTCCACGTCGTTGAAGTCGCCGTGATTCTCCCAGAACCGCGCCGTCTCGGTCTCAAGCGGGTCCATGGTCACGAGAAGCTTCAGCTTCGAGAGCGCCTCGGTGAGCTTGGCCCGGTTCGGGAAGGCGAGCAGCGGGTTGAAGCCCTGGCAGAAGTAGAGGTTCACCTCGCCTTTGCTCATCATCTCGAACATGCGCAGGATGTCGTAGTTCGCGACATCGAGCTTGGGCAGGTAGTCGAAGCACCAGCCGTTCTCCGCCGTCGCATGATCGCCCCACATCGCCTTCATGTAGGAGACCATGAACTTGCGGTAGTTCTGCCAGTAGCTCGTCTGGTTCGGCCGGAGCGGCTTGAACTGCTTCGTCGACATGTAGGTCTCGAAGTCGATGTCCTTCTCCGTCGGCATCGCGAGATAGCCGGGGAGCAGGTTCGACATGAGACCGATATCGGTCAGGCCCTGGATGTTGGAATGGCCGCGCAGCGCGTTCATCCCGCCGCCCCTGACCCCGATATTGCCGAGGATGAGCTGGAGCATCGCCATGCCGCGGATGTTCTGCGACCCCTTGGAATGCTGGGTCCAGCCGAGCGCGTACATCGAGGTCATGGTCCTGGTCGGCGACGAGCATTCGCCGATCATCTCCGCGATATGCAGGAACCGGTCCTTCGGCGTGCCGCAGATCCGCTCCACCGTCTCGGGCGTATAGGGATCGACATGCGCCTTCAGCAGGTTCCAGACGCAGCGCGGGTCCGCAAGCGTCGGATCGGTCCGCGCGAATCCGTCCTCGCCGATCTGGTATTCCCAGGTCGAACGGTCGTAGTCGCGTTTCTCCTCGTCATAGCCGGTGAAGAGCCCGTCGGACCAGCCGAAGCCCTCGTTCACGATCAGGCTGGCGTTGGTGTAGTTGCGAACGTAGTCCCACTGCACCTTGTCGTTCTCGATGCACCAGCGGATCATCCCCATCAGCCAGGCGATGTCCGAGCCGGGCCGGATCGGGGCGTAGTAGTCCGCGACCGAGGCCGTGCGGGTGAAGCGCGGGTCGACGACGATGAGCTTGGCGCCGCGCTGCGCCTTCGCCTCCGTCACCCATTTGAAGCCGCAGGGATGCGCCTCCGCGGCGTTGCCACCCATCACGATGACAAGATCGGTATTCTTGATGTCCGTCCAGGAGTTGGTCATCGCACCGCGACCGAAGCTTGGAGCCAGACTGGCCACCGTCGGTCCGTGTCAGACACGCGCCTGGTTATCGAATCCCGCGACGCCGAGGGCCTTGATGACTTTCGTCGTCGCCCAGGCGGTTTCGTTCGTGGTGGCCGAGGCGGCGAGATAGCCGGCGCTCGTCCAGCGGTTCACCGTGAGGCCATCCGCGTTCTCGGTGATGAGGTTGGCGTCGCGATCGTCCTTGATCGCCCGCGCGATCTTCTCGATCGCCTCCTCCCAGCTGATCGGCTCGAACCGGTCGGAGCCGGGCTTGCGATGCATCGGCCGGGTGAGCCGGGTCGGTGCCTTGACGAAATCCTTGAGCGCGGAGCCCTTCGGGCAGAGCGTGCCCCGGTTCGTCGGATGGTCGGCGTCGCCTTCGATATGGAGAAGGTCGGCGTCGCCCTGTTTCGGGTCGCCCTTCGAATAGAGGATGATCCCGCAGGCGACGGAGCAATATGGGCAGGTGTTGCGCGCCTCGGTCGTCGTCCAGAGCTTGAAATCCCTGACATGCGCGATCTCCGCGGCTTCGGCCTCGCCGAAGCCCATCGCACCGACCGATGTGGCAGCGACACCCACGCCTGCGAGCTTCAGGAAGCCCCGGCGTGAGAGGTCCACGTTCATCGTCGTCCTCCTCATTGGCTGTCTCGAGAATGCGGATAGCTGGTTTCGAGAATATGCTTGCCTGCCCCTGCGTCAACTGTTCCAAAGTCGGGCGGTTCCTTGTCGCGGCGCGGCAATTCGGCCTTTGGAGCGGCGGCGCTGGAACCGCTCGGGGGCCCGCGCGCTTTTGAGTCCGAGATCGTGCGAGAGGGATGTCGCGTGAATGACTTCTGCGTCGTGAGGGATCGCCGGGACACCGTGACGGGGCGCCGGCGATGATGGGGGACGGAGCCCGCCGCTGGGGAAGCGAGCCGGATGGAGAGGGGCGGGCCTTCCGTCTCTGGGCTCCGTCGCAGGGGGCGCTCACCTTGCGCCTCGAAGGGCGTGATCTGCCGATGAAGCCTGGCCCGGACGGCTGGTTCTCGGTCACCGCCGAGGCGCGGCCGGGTGACCGATACGGTTTCGTCCTCGGGAACGGTCTCTTCGTGCCGGACCCGGCGGCGCGGGCGCAGGCCGGCGATGTGCACGGGGCCTCGCTCGTGGTCGATCCTTCGGCCCATGTCTGGCGGACAGAGTGGCCCGGGAGGCCCTGGGCCGAGGCGGCGATCTGCGAGCTTCACGTCGGGACCTTCACGCCGGAGGGCACGTTCCGCGCGGCGATCGACCGGCTCGACCATCTCGTCGAGACCGGCTTCACCGCGATAGAGCTCATGCCGGTCTCGCAATTCGACGGAAACCGCGGCTGGGGCTACGACGGCGTGCTGCTCCGCGCGCCGCACAACGCCTATGGCACGCCGGACGACCTGCGCGCTCTGGTGGACGCGGCCCATGCGCGGGGACTGATGGTGCTGCTCGATGTGGTTTTCAACCACTTCGGCGCCTCTGGGAACTATCTCGCAGCCTACGCGCCGGAGTTCTTTCGCGAGGGGGCGCCGACGCCCTGGGGCGCGGCGATCGCCTATGATCGGGCGCCGGTGCGCCGGTTCTTCATCGACGCGGCGCTGGGGTGGATCGGCGAATACCGGCTCGACGGGCTCCGGCTCGACGCGATCGACCATGTGCGCGATCCGGGCTCTGATCCGGAGATCCTGATCGAGATCGCGCGCGAGATCCGCGCGGCCTTCCCGGACCGCGAGATCCATCTCACGACCGAGGACAACCGCAATGTCACGCATCTGCACGAGCGCGGCGAGGGCGGTGCCGTCCCGCTCTACACCGCGGAATGGAACGACGATTTTCACAACGCCGCCCATGTGATCGCCACCGGCGAGATCGAGGGCTATTACGAGGATTTCGCCGAGCACCACTGGGAAACCTTCGGCCGGATTCTGGCGGAAGGTTTCGGCTATCAGGGCGAGCATTCGCCGCATGGCGGGGGGGCGCGGGGGACGCCCTCGGCGCATCTGCCGCCCCTGGCCTTCGTCGATTTCCTGCAGAACCACGACCAGGTCGGCAACCGCGCCTTCGGCGAGCGGCTGAGCGTGATCGCGAAGCCCGAGCGGCTCGCGGCGCTCCAGGCGATCCTCTTGCTCTCGCCACATGTTCCGCTGCTCTTCATGGGCGAGGAATGGGGCGAAACCACGCCTTTCGTCTTCTTCACCGATTTCGAGGGCGACCTCGCCGAGGCGGTGCGTGAGGGCCGTCGGCGCGAGTTCGCGCATTTCGGGGCGTTCCGGGATGAAGCGACGCGCGCGGCGATCCCTGATCCGAACGATCCGGGCAGTTTCGCGGCGAGCCGGATCAACTGGGCGCACCGGGAGAGCGAGGCGGGCGCGGCGGCGTTGCGGCGCACCAGGGAGCTGCTGGCGATCCGGGCGCGCGACATCGTGCCGCGCCTCGGCCGCGCGCCCGGGAACGGCGGGCGGCTCATCGCGGCGGAGGACGGGGTGATCGCCGTCGACTGGCGCCTCGACGGCGCGACGCTGAGGCTCCGGGCGAACCTCGATGACCGCCCGCGCGCCGTTCCACCCGGAGCGGGACGGGCGATCCTCGGGACGCCGGGCGCGGAGCTGCCCGCGGGTGAGGTCGTGTTCATGATCGAGGAGGCGACCGCGTGACCATCGAACCAGACGCTCGCCCGACCCCGCCGCGCGCGACCTACCGCCTCCAGTTCGACGCCGGCTTCGGCTTCGCCGAGGCGGGCGCGCTCGCACCCTATCTGGCGACGCTCGGCATCAGCCACGTCTACGCCGCTCCGGTCTTCGCCGCCCGTCCGGGCAGCACCCATGGCTACGACGTGACCGATCCGACGCGGATCAATCCCGAACTCGGCGGCGAGGCTGGCTTCCGCGCCATGGCGGCGGCGTTCCGGGAGCAGGGGCTCGGGCTCATTCTCGACATCGTGCCGAACCACATGGGGATCGGCACCGACAACGCATACTGGCAGAGCGTCCTGCGCGAAGGACCGGCGAGCCCCTACGCGGACTGGTTCGACATCGACTGGGATCATCCCGAGGTGCCGGGGCGCATCCTGCTGCCGATCCTCGGCAAGAGCTACGGCGCCGCGCTCGCCGATGGCGATCTGGCGCTGAAGACCGGCGAGGACGGCCCCGCGGTCTGGGCGCACGACACGCATCGCCTGCCGCTCCGCCCCGAGGACGCGGAGGCGCTCGGGCGCGAGAGCGGGGCGGTCGAGCGTCTCAACGCCGACAGGGAGGCGCTCGACGCGCTGATCGCACGGCAGCACTGGCGCGTGGCGAAATTCGAGATCGACCATGGGGTGATGAACTACCGGCGCTTCTTCACGGTGAGCGATCTGGCCGGCGTCCGGGTCGAGCGGCCGGAGGTTTTCGAGGCGACCCACCGGCTGATCCTCGATCTCGTCGGCGAGGGGCTGGTCGATGGCCTCAGGATCGACCATATCGACGGGCTCTACGACCCCGCCGACTACTGCCTGCGGCTGCGCGCCGCCGCGCCGCGCCCGATCCTGATCTGGGTGGAGAAGATCCTCGGGGAGCATGAGGACCTTCCCGCCGGATGGGAGGTCGACGGGACGACGGGATATGAATTCGCGAACCTGATCAATGGGCTGCTGGTCCCGCCTGAGACGGAGGATGCGCTCGACGACGCCTATGCCGCCTTCATCGGCCATGCGTTGAGCGTCCCGGAAATGGTCCACGCCGCCAAGGTGGAGATCATGATCGGCCGGATGGCGGGGGAGCTCGACGCGCTGCTCGCGGCCATGGTCGCGGTCGCCAGGGACGATCCCCAGTCCCGCGACATCGCGCCGCACGTGCTGCGCGCCGCGCTGGTCGAATTCGTGGCCGCGCTCGATGTCTACCGGACCTACGCCGACGCCGCCGGTCTCGCCGCCTCGGAGCGCGCGCGGATCGACGCCGCGCTCGCCGCCGCCCGGGCCGCGCCAGGCGCCCCGGGGATCGGCCCCGACGCCTTCGACTTTCTTGGCGCGCTTTTGACGCTCGACCGGCCGGAGGGGCTGCCGATCCTGCGCCGCCTGCAACAGTTCACCGGCCCGGTGATGGCGAAAGGTGTCGAGGATACGGTGCTTTACCGCCATTCCCGGCTGATCGCGCTCAACGAGGTCGGCTGCGAGCCCGGGGTCTACGGGATGTCGGTCGAGGAGTTCCACGCGGCGAACGCGGCGCGCGCCCGCGATCTACCCGCCTGCCTGCTTACCGGCTCGACCCATGACACCAAGCGCGGCGAGGATGCGCGGGCGCGGATCGCCGCGCTGGCCCTCGACCCGGCGGCTTTCAGCCGGGCGGCGTCGGACTGGTTCGAGCTGCTCGCCGATCCCGCCCAGCCGGTCGATCGGAACGAGATCTGGTTCTTCTTCCAGATGCTTCTCGGGGCCTGGCCGATGGAGTGGCGGCCCGATCACCCGGTCGGCCACCAGGAACTGGACGCCTTGCGCCCGCGTCTGCGCGAGGCGATGCTGAAATCCTCCCGCGAAGCATCGGTGAACACGCGCTGGGTGAACGGCGACCCGGACTACGAGGCGGCGCTTCTCGCGCTTGTCGATCGCGCGCTCGATGCGGGGCCCGGGAACCGGTTTCTCGCGAGGTTCCGCGCGACCGAGGCGGCGCTGTTCCCCGCGTCGATCGGCAACGCGCTCATAGGGACCGTGTTGCGCTTCACGGTGCCGGGGGTGCCGGACATCTATCGTGGCGCCGAGCTTTGGGAACAGAGCCTGGTCGATCCCGATAACCGCCGGCCGGTCGATTTCGCCGAGCGGGAGGAGATGCTGCGGGCGCTGCGGAACGGGACGGGCGCGCCGCTGCTCGGCGGGGTCGCCAGGGGCGGGCCGAAGCTCGCGCTGGTCGCGGCGCTGCTCGCGCATCGGAAGACGAATCCCGAACTCTATTCGAGGGGCGAGTACGTCCCGATCGAAACCGGGAACGCGCGGTTGCTCGCCTTCGCGCGACGCTGGGGCGAGGTGACCATCGCGACGGTGGTCCGTCTGCCGGGGGCGACGATGAACATCGAGCTCGGCGCGCTGGGGTTGGTGGGCAGCTGGCGCGACCTGGTGGCGCCAGCGATCAGCGGCGACCCAGCCGCCGAGCCCTTCGCCGCCGCGCCCGTGGCTGTGCTCGCGCGCTACTGAGGAGGCTGAACGCACGCCCGGTGGAAGATCACGAAGGGCGTCGAGGCGGTAACGGCGAAGGCGCCTCGCGGTGATACCCGTGAGGCGCCTTCGTCTGCGATAGCCAGGGAAGGCTCGCGCGGCCCCGCGTTCTCAGCGGTTCCCGTTTCCGTTGCCGTTTCCGTTCCCGTTGCCGCTACCGCTGTTCCCGTTTCCGTTGCCGTTCCCGTTTCCGTTGCCGCTACCGCCGCTCTTGCCACCGGAGCTCCCGGACCCGCGACCGGAGCCGTTCCCGTTCCCGTCGGTCGAGCTGTTGTTACCCTGACCGCTGCCGGCATTGTTATTGCCGTTATTGCTTCCGGAGTTGTCGTTTCCGTTATTATTCCCGGTATTGTTATTTCCGTTGTTGTTACCGGTATTGTTGTTTCCATTGTTGTTGCCGGAGCCGCCACCCGATCCAGTACCTGAATCGCCCTTGCCCGTGCCGCCACCGGAGCCGCCCGATCCCGAGCCGCCGGTACCCGAGCCGCCGCCCGCGCCCGCGCCGCCGGAACCAGCGTTATCCCCGGACCCGGCACCCGAGCCGCCGCCGCTTCCGCCACCTTTCGACCCGCCATCGCCGGCCGATCCGCCGGGGCCGGATGAGCCCCCATCGTTCGCTCCGGAGCCGCCCCCGCCGGACGGTGCCGAGGGGGAGGCGACTCCGGTCTGGGAGCCACCCCCGCCCGATCCGACCGCCGAAGCACCGGCGCTTGATGATGAGCCCCCGGTCGGGGTGGTCGGAGGGGACGTGGCGGCATCGCAGCCAACGACCAGCACACCGAGCGATACTATGAGATACTTCATTGACATGCGGCCTCTAAGCTCTGGCGATCTCCGGACGGACAAGCCATGGCGGGTCCGCGGCGCGAAGAGTCGCACCCGTTCAAATTCATCGAGCGGTGGAGCAGAGATCCGCGCCGGATCAACCGCCGCCCACGCCCCGCTCCCGCGGGGCTCTCGCCCTCGGCGGGCAATTAATTGGCTGGCAATCAGTAATCTGGGAAATCAGCCGGCGCTCAGTTGTTGCCGTTGAAATTGCCGTTACGGTTGCCGATGTTCCCGTTCCCGTTCCTGCTTCCACCGTTGTAATTCCCGTTAAAGGAACCGATGTTGCCATTCCCGTTATCATCACCGGAATTGAAACTGCCGTTGTGATTGCCGATGTTGCGATTCCCGTTGTTCTGACCAGTATTCCCGTAACCGTTCATGTTACCGAGGTTGTCGTTCCCGCCGTTTCTGCTCCCGACGTTCCTGTTGCCGGTATTTCCGTTCCCGTAGTTCTGAGTGCCCGAATTGCCGACGCCGACATTCCTGGTTCCCGTATTCCCGTAGCCGGCTGTGCGGTTCTCCCTGTCGGCGAACGACTTGAGACCGTTCGAGAAGTTGCTCCTGAAGGACTCCGCGTCGGCGAAAGCAACAGAAACCGATCCGACGGCCAGCGCCGCCGTGAGCAGGATTATCCTCATTGTCCCCGTCCCCTTTTCTGAGACTTGAGTTTGCTCCCACCGCCCCGGCCGGGGCGGTGGGCTCGGTCGGACGTTATCGTCTCAGTTGTTGTCGTTGCCGTTGCCGCGGCCGTTGCGGTTGCCGAGGTTGTCGTTGCCGTTGAAGTTGCCGTTGGCATTGCCGGTGTTGCGGTTGCCGTTGCGGCGGCCGTTGCGGTTGCCGGTGTTGATGTTGCCGTTGGCGTTGCCGTTGCCGCTGCCGTTGTTGAGGTTGCCGTTCCGGCTGCCGTTGCGGTTGCCGACGTTGGCGTTGCCGTTGATGTTGCCGTTGAAGTTGCCGGTGTTGCGGTTGCCGTTCAGGTTCCCGTTGCGGTTGCCGGCGTTCGAGTTGCCGTTCACGTTGCCGTTGGCGCTGCCGTCGTTGGCGTTGCCGTTGATGTTGCCGTTGGCGTTGCCGGCATTGTTGTTGCCGTTGATGTTGCCGTTGGCACTGCCGTTGTTGGCGTTGCCGTTCACGTTGCCGTTGCGGTCACCGGTGTTGATGTTGCCGTTGGCATTACCGTTGAGGTTGCCGGAGTTGTAGTTTCCGTTGGCATTCCCGTTCAGGTTGCCGGAGTTGGCATTGCCGTTGAGGTTGCCGTTGCCGTTGCCGGTGTTCCGGTTGCCGTTCAGGTTCCCGTTGCCGCTCCCCGCGTTGTAGTTGCCGTTGAAGTTACCGTTGTCGCTTCCGACATTGCCGTTGCCGTTGCCATTGCCGTTCCCATTGTTCTGGGCCATGGCGAAGGACGCGGAAAGCGCCAAGGCAGCAAAAGTCGCGACGGCGGCTTTCGTGATACCCATAATACTACTCCCTTAATTTCGATGCCAGCCGGTGATAAAATACCGAGCTGGCGTTTCCACCCGTTCGTCCCCTCGCGATTATGCTTTTTAAGATCCGGGAACGGAGAATCATTTAGCAGTTAACCAAAGGCAAGTCAATTTGCACAATTATTACAGTACAAACAGGTACAACAAGCTAAACGTACAGAGAAGACGGGCGAGGAATATTCGCCTGACAAACGCACACGTTGTAGAAAGAACCACCCCAGAGCCGGAATATGGACTCAACCCTCTTCACGATCATTCTATCACACCGGTACCGAGCAGACCAAGACCTTCGTAGGAAACTTTTTCGGTGCCGGCTCCGTAAACGTATTCCCAGGTCTCGGAGAGGTGAACCGTAGCGACGAGGCCGGTCGGTATCGTTTTGGGAGTGGCATCGCGGGCCCGATCGGGTGGTGCCGGAGCCATCACGTGGATGCGGGGTCGCGTGATCGTATTCCGGCAACGCCCGCCGGAAGCGGAGCCGCGGTCCGGGAAAGCCGTGGCTGGCGGAGCCGGGAGAATCAGGTGGGAGGCGGAGGTTCGGCCGGTAATCGCTTGGCGCGCGTGGCTGACGGAAGCCGCCCCGCTGTGCCGGTCGAACCATGTCGGAAGGGAAATCCCGTTGGATGGGATATGGTACCAGCGCCCCGGCTTGAACGGGGGACCTCCTGATCCACAATCAGGCGCTCTAACCAACTGAGCTACGCCGGCACCGTGAGGCGAGCAGTTACAGTCAGGGTCGCGGGAATGCAAGACCTTCCGAATCTCCCCCGTCGAGCCTGCCCACCGAACCGGGCCGAGCTTGGAGCCGGACTCCCGGGGCCGCCTCTTGCGGTCGGACACCGCGTCGCGGAGAATGGCGGACATCGAGACAGAGGCCGGTGACGGAGGTCCGGAGCGCCATGGGGATCAACAGCGAAAGCGATGTCGCGGCGAATCTGCAGATCGGTCCGACCAGTCTCGGCATGGTCCGCCTCTATATAGCGACCGAGACCGTTGAACTGCCGCTCGACTTCGACCCCGACGAGGCGGAGGAGATCGCGGAGGAGCTTCGGGCCGCCGCCGCCCGCGCCCGCGCCATGGGGGAGAAGGCGAAGCCGGGCGAGAAGGGGAGCCCTGGCAAGGCAGGCAAGCGCCGCTAGGCCAGCGCTCTCACGCGAGATCGGCGCGGAACGGCGATCCGGCTGGCCCCGGGTCGATCAGCGCGCCGAGGCGTCCGGCGGCGACGCGGGCGAAACGCTGGACCAGCGCCCGGCGTCGCGCGGCGGCGAGCGGGTGCGCCTCGGGCCAGCGCTGGACCTCGGCGTCGAAGGCGTCCGCGAGGATCAGCCCAGCGCCCTCCGGCAGGATCTCGGCCGGGAAATCCATGTCGACCGCGAAGAAGAAACGGTCGCACCACTCGAGATAGCCGGTCCACTTGCGATCGGACACGAAGTCCACGCGGCTCGACTTGCATTCGACGATCCAGAGCTCGCCCCGCGGTCCGAGCGCCATGACATCGACCCTGAGCCCCGGCGTGGGGACGAATTCGAACAGACAGGCGAAATTGAGCCCGCGCAGGTGGCGCTGGACACCGCGCGCGAGCCGCTGCCCCGGCAATCCCGGCAGGGTCCGTTCCGGCGGGGCCGCGTCGGGCGGGGCCGGCCCGGGCGTATGCCGGTCGGGTGGGGAAGCGGCGCTCATGGGGTCGAATCTGGCCTCCACCCCGCCCAGCGTCAACCTCGGGCCGACCCTGGGCCACGCTCGGCCGCGCGTTGCAACCATTCGGGGCTTGAGACGTGCTCACGGCCCAGTTAGAGATCATACCAGCCGTAGCGCCGACGCGACCGGAACCGTCGGGCTGACAGGAGGAATTTCATGGCCGACGCAGCCGCCCATAGCCACGCCGATCACCCGAAGCCCGGCTTCTTCACCCGATGGTTCATGTCCACGAACCACAAGGACATCGGCATTCTCTATCTGGTGACCGCGGCGATCGTCGGCCTCGTCTCGGTCTCCTTCACCATGTACATGCGGCTCGAGCTCATGGAGCCGGGTGTTCAGTACATGAACATCGATGGCGTGCCGAACGGCCACATCTGGAACGTGCTCGTGACCGGTCACGGCATCCTGATGATGTTCTTCGTCGTCATCCCGGGGCTCTTCGGCGGGTTCGGCAACTACTTCATGCCGCTCATGATCGGCGCGCCCGACATGGCCTTCCCGCGGATGAACAACCTGAGCTTCTGGCTCTACGTCGCCGGCACCTCCCTCGCGGTCGTCTCGCTCTTCGCACCGGGCGGCAACGGGCTCGCCGGGTCGGGCGTGGGCTGGGTGCTCTATCCGCCGCTTTCGACGCGCGAGGCGGGGATGTCGATGGATCTCGCGATCTTCGCCGTCCACCTCTCGGGCATCTCCTCGATCCTCGGCGCGATCAACATCATCACCACCTTCCTCAACATGCGCGCGCCCGGCATGACGCTGCACAAGGTGCCGCTCTTCCCGTGGTCGGTGGTCGTCACCGCCTTCATGATCCTGCTCGCGCTCCCGGTTCTCGCCGGCGCGATCACCATGCTGCTGACCGACCGCAACTTCGGCACCACCTTCTTCTCGCCCGACGGCGGCGGCGACCCGATCCTCTACCAGCACATCCTGTGGTTCTTCGGCCATCCGGAGGTCTACATCATCATCGTGCCCGGGTTCGGCATCGTCTCCCACGTGATCTCGACCTTCTCGCGCAAGCCGATCTTCGGCTACCTGCCGATGGTCTATGCGATGATCGCGATCGGCGCGCTCGGCTTCGTCGTCTGGGCGCATCACATGTACACGGTCGGCATGTCGCCGACGCAGCAGAGCTACTTCATGCTCGCGACCATGGTCATCGCGGTGCCGACCGGCATCAAGATCTTCTCCTGGATCGCGACGATGTGGGGCGGCTCGATCGAGTTCAAGACGCCCATGCTCTGGGCGATGGGCTTCCTTTTCCTCTTCACCGTGGGCGGCGTCACCGGCGTCGTGCTCAGCCAGGCGGCGATCGACCGGGCCTATCACGACACCTACTACGTGGTCGCGCATTTCCACTATGTGATGAGCCTCGGCGCCGTCTTCTGCCTCTTCGCCGGCATCTATTACTGGATCGGCAAGATGTCCGGGCGGCAGTATCCGGAATGGGCGGGCAAGCTGCATTTCTGGATGATGTTCATCGGCGCGAACCTCACCTTCTTCCCGCAGCACTTCCTCGGCCGGCAGGGCATGCCGCGGCGCTACATGGACTATCCCGAGCAGTTCGCGCTCTGGAACTTCGTGTCCTCGATGGGCGCCTTCCTCTCGGGGATCAGCTTCCTCTTCTTCTTCGGCGTCGTCTGGTACACGCTGCGCCGGGGCGAGCGGGTGACGGACCCGGCCTACTGGGGCCCGCAGCCGGACCAGACGCTGGAATGGACGCTCTCGAACCCGCCGCCGGAGCACACGTTCGAAACGCTGCCGACACCGGACATGTGGGATCACAAGACCCACTGAGGCGGCGGGAGCCCCGTCGGGAGGGGCCGAAGCGAAAGGTCACGGGATGACCCAGACGACGGGGGCGGGCGGATCGACGCGCGCCCCCGATCCATTCGCGCGGGACGATCCGCCGCTGCTCGATCTGACGATCTGGCCGAACCGCTCGCTCAGCCGCCGGGGCTTCGCCTGGGTGCTCGGCATCGTCGCGACCGGCCTGGCGCTGCCGATCATCGCGCTGCTCGGCACCAGCCTCGCGCTCGGGCTGGTCCCGTTCTCGCTCGCGGCGCTGCTCGCGCTCTATTTCGCCATCCGCCGCAACTACGCCGACGGGCGGCTGACCGAACGTATCCGGATCTGGCCGGATCTCGTGACGGTGGAGCGGCGCGAACCCCGGGGGGGCACCGTGCGGCGGTGGCAGGCCAACCCGCACTGGGTCCGGATCGCGCTGCGCGACGACGGGCCGGTCGAGCGTTATCTCACATTGACCGGCGGGGGGCGCGAGATCGAACTCGGCGCCTTCCTGAGCCCGGAGGAGCGCGAGAGCCTTGGCGCCGACCTCGAAATCGCCTTCGCCCGCGCCCGGGCGAGCCGCCCGCACGAGCCCGGTTCCGAACGTTCGCGGCCAGATTCGCACTGACGCATCGGCGCCTCGCGGCCTATAACTTCGATGAGCGGTGGCCGGCGATCGGGCCACCGCGGGTCGCCGGTCGCAAAGAGGGAGAAACCTGCGATGTCCCGCCTCATTCTCGCTTCCACGCTTCTCGTCTGCGCGGCGTTGCCCGTCCGGGCGGACGAGTTCACCGATACGCTCGAAAGCGCGCTCAGCGCTTATCGCGAAGGCAACGTGAAGGCGGCGAGCGAGGATCTCGACTACGCGACGAAGCTGCTCGGCAGCCAGAAGGCCGAGGCGCTGGCGCGCTTCCTGCCGCCGGCGCCGGAGGGCTGGTCGCGCGAGGATCAGGCGCCCGATGACGAAGGCATGGGCATGGCGATGTTCGGCGGCGGAACGACGGTCTCGGCGGTCTATGCGAAGGCGGCGACCGAGGCCACGCTCACGTTGCTCGCGGATTCGCCGATGGTGACCAGCCTTGGGGCGATGATGGGCGGCCTCGCGCAGTTCAGCGGGGCGAAACCGATGCGAATCCAGCGCGTCGAGTTCAGCGAGATCGACGGCGAGCTGCGCGGCCTCGTGAACAACCGGGTGCTCGTCACGGTCGCGGGCGATGCGCCCTCCGATGACAAGAAGCTCCTGCTCGACGCGATGGATTTCGAGGCGCTCGCGGCCTACTGAGGCAGCAGCGTGTCGAGGGTGGCGATCCAGGCCGAGGCGGTGACGACCGTGAGAATGGTGGCGAGCAGGACCGTGCTCGCCGCTTCCGGCTCCCCGCGGCGGTAGAGGCTCGCGAAAAGGAAGGCGTTGACGCCCGGCGCCATCGACGCGGTGACGACCGCCGCGCGCACGAAATCGGGCGGCAGGCCGAAGACATAATGCGTGAGCACGAGCGCGATCAGCGGATGCAGGATGAGCGACAGGGCCGAGATCGTGCCGGCCTCGCCAAGGGAGGAGCGCAGGCGATAGCGCGACAGCACCCCCCCGAGGCCGACCAGCGCCACCGGCAGGGCCGCGTCGGCGATCATCTCGACCGCGCCCCGGATCACCTCCGGATAGGGAATATGGCCGAGATTCACGACGAAGCCGAGGATCAGTCCGATCATCAGCGCGTTTCGGAACATCGCCCGCGCCACCGCCCGCGTGGTCGCGATGAGGCTCTGACCATCGGCGCGCACCATTTCCATCGTGGTGATGCCGACGAGATAGCAGACCGGAGCATGGATCGAGATGATCGCGTAATTCGGCGCCAGCGGCCCTTCGCCATAGGCGCGACCGATGATCGGCAGGCCGAGCAGCAGCGAGTTGGAGAAAAGCGCGCCGAAGGCGATCGCGACGGATTCGCCCGGCCTGCGGTGGAAGACCCGCATCATCAGGAGGACGCCGATCGCGAAACTGGCGATGGCCCCGGAATAGAAGGAGAACAGCAGCGCCGGATTGAAGGCCGCGCCGAGATCGAGGTCGACGATCGCGCTGAAGAGGACGCAGGGCACGCCGACCATCTGTGTGAACAGCATCAGCCCGTCGACGGCCGGGGGTGGAAAGAGCCGGGTCTTCGCCGCCGCGAAGCCGACTCCCATCACGATGAAGACGGGCAGGATGATGACGATGATCGCGCCGATCAAGGCGTGATCTCCAGCGTCATGCCGTCATGCGCCGGGACCACCCCGGGCGGCAGTTCGGCGGCCAGCGTCGCATAGTCGAGATCGATGTGCATGTTGGTCAGGACCGCCCGCGCCGGCCGGCAGCGCCTGATCCATTCGAGCGTGCGTTCGAGATGCGCGTGTGTCGGGTGCGGCCGGTAGCGGAGGGCGTCGATCACCAGCAGTTCGAGCCCGTCGAGCGCCGGCCATGTCTCTTCGGGTATGTCAGAGACATCAGGCAGATAGGCGAAGTCCTTGATCCGGAACCCGAGCGCGCGGATGCGCCCGTGCTCGACCTCGAACGGCCGGAACTCGATCGGGCCGCCGGCGCCGTCGATGGTGAAGGCGCCGTCGATGAGCCGCAGGTCGAGGATCGGGGGGTACATGCTGCCGGGCGGCTGGATGAAGGCATAGCCGAACCGGTCGAGCAGCGATTCCGAGGTCGGCTCATCGGCCCAGACCGGCAACCGGGACTGCCGGTTGAAGACGATCATCCTCAGATCGTCGATGCCGTGCACATGGTCCGCGTGAGGATGGGTATAGGCCACCGCGTCGAGCAGGCCCACGTTGGCGTCGAGAAGCTGGGCGCGCAGGTCCGGTGAGGTATCGACCAGAACGCGGGTCGCCGCATCTTCGCTCCCGTCGCCCTCGAACCGCTCCACGAGGATCGAGCAGCGGCGGCGGTAGTTCCTCGGCTCGTCCGGATCGCAGGCGCCCCAGAGCCCGCCGAGGCGGGGAACGCCGCCCGAGGAACCGCAGCCGAGGATGGTGACCCGGAGCCGCGCCATCACCGCGCCGCCCGGGTGAAGAGCCGGTCGAAATTGGCCGAGGTCAGCGCCGCGAGTTCCTCCGGCTCCATCCCCAGCACCGGCGCCATCGCCCGCGCGGTATCGGCGACGAAGGCGGGCTCGTTGCGCTTGCCGCGGTGGGGCAGGGGCGCGAGATACGGGCTGTCGGTCTCGACGAGCAGCCGGTCGCGCGGCGCTGCGGCGAAGATCTCGCGCAAGCCTTTCGCGCTCTTGAATGTCGCTATGCCGGAGATCGAGAGGTAGAAATCGAGGCCGAGCGCGGTTTCCGCGAGTTCGGCGGACGAGGTGAAACAATGCATCACGCAGGCGAAGGCGCCCGCGGCGTGTTCCTCAGTCAGAATCCGGCCCATGTCCGCGTCGGCGTCGCGCGCGTGGATGATGAGCGGCAGCCCGGTCCGCCGCGCCGCCTCGATATGCAGCCATAGGCTCTCGCGCTGAATCTCCGCGCTCTCGGCGGTATAGTGATAGTCGAGCCCGGTCTCGCCGATGCCGACGAATTTCGGATGCGCGGCCAGCGCCACCAGTTCTTCGACGGTGACGAGCGGTTCCTCATGCGCCGACATCGGATGGGTGCCGGCGGCGTAGTAGACGCCCTCGTGCGCCTCGGCGATCGCGCGGACCTCCGGCTCGCTCCGGAGCCGGGTGCAGATCGTCACCATCCGCGTCACGCCCGCCGCCTTCGCCCGCGCGACGACCGCGTCGAGGTCTCCGATCAGATCGGGGAAATCGAGGTGGCAATGGCTGTCGACGAGTTCGGCGGGCTGGGACATGAGGCGACTTCTGAACAACGACCAATGGGGACGCGAAATACCGGGGAGTCAGCTTGGAACTCCGTGCGACGGAATCCGGGCCTCCGCCGCCGCCGTGTCGATCCGCAGGCAGGTATCGAGGATCACCTGCGCCGGGTCAAGATGCACGGCGCGCCCATGCTCGGCCCGGGCGAGCAGATCGGCCGCGATCCGGGACCAGAGCCGCGCTGGTCCGGGCCCCGCCGCCAGCCGCTCCCAGACGGCCGCCTCGTCGCCGGAGACGGGCTCGAGCCCCGATCCCGCGCCGGCGAGCGCCAGGCGCGAGAGTGCGATGCCGATCAGATCCAGCACCATGGCGTAGCGATCCGCGGAATCCCGGCCGGCGCAGCTTTCGGCCAGTGCGATCAGGCGCCGCCGGTCCATGCCCGGCGCGCCCGCGAGCAGGGCGAGGATCTCGGCATAGGTGGCGATCCCGTTTCCCGCGATGAGCCGCGCCGCGTCGCCTACCGATCCGCCCGCGAGCGCGCGGAGCGCGGCGGCGTCCCCTGCCGGCGCCGAGATCCCGGCGCCGTCGAGCGCGCGGGCGAGGTCATCGGCGCCGACCGGACCGCAGCGGAGCACCCGGCAGCGGCTCCGGATCGTCGGCGGCAGGAGCCCGGGNTCCCGGCGCCGTCGAGCGCGCGGGCGAGGTCATCGGCGCCGACCGGACCGCAGCGGAGCACCCGGCAGCGGCTCCGGATCGTCGGCGGCAGGAGCCCGGGCTGATGGCAGACGAGCAGGAGCGCCGCGCGTTCCGGCGGCTCCTCCAGCACCTTCAGGAGCGCGTTCGCCGCGCCGATGTTCATCTCTTCGGCGGCGTCGACGATGGCGACCCGCCAGCCGCCCTCGGCCGCGGACATCTGGAAGAAGCTCTTGAGCGCGCGGACCTCGTCCACGGTGATCTGCGCGCGGAGCCGCTTCGCCTTGTCGTCCCACGGCCTGCGGCAGAGGAAGAGACGCGGCGCGGAGAGGGCGGCCACCTGACGGAAGACCGGATCTCCTGGGTCCATGTCGAGCGTCCCGCCCTCCGGCACCCGCCCGCCCGCGAGCAGGCTCCGGGCGATGCGCCAGGCGAGCGTCGCCTTGCCGACGCCCCGGGGGCCGGTGAGCATCCAGCCATGCGGCAGCCGATCGGAGCCGAGCGCGTCGAGGAACCTGGCCTCGGCCTCCTCCTGACCGTGGAGGCGGGCGGTGAACCTCGGGTGGGGCACCCCGTCGAGCCGGTCGGATTCGTGCTCGCTCATGCCACGATCTCCGCGATCCGCGCAGCGACCGCCTCCGCCTCGCCGTCGGCCGGGACGACGCGGCAGCGGGCCGGGAATTCCTCGGCGAGAGCAAGGTAGGCGGCGCGGAGCCTCACCTGGAACGCCGTCCCGAACCGCTCGAACCGGTCCTCGGTCCCGCCGCGCGCCCGTTCGCGCGCCACGGCGCGGGCCGGGTCGAGATCGAGGATCAGCGTCAGATCCGCCTCGCGCCCGATCATGAGGTCGTGCAGCGCGTCCACCGTCGCGCGCAGGTCGGCGCGGGCGATACCCTGATAGGCGCGGGTCGAATCGACGAACCGGTCGCAGAGCACGGTCTCGCCCCGGTCGAGCGCCGGGCGGATCACCCGCTCCAGATGATCGCGCCGCGCGGCGGTGAAGAGCAGGATCTCGGTTTCCGGCGACCAGCGCCCCGGCGCACCCTCGACGAGCAGCCGGCGGATCTCCTCGGCGCCGGGCGCGCCTCCGGGCTCGCGCGTCGCGACGACGGTCCCGCCGCGCTCCCGGAGCCGCGCGGCCAGCGCGCGGAGCTGGGTCGATTTCCCGGACCCGTCGATGCCCTCGAAGGTGATGAACCGTCCGCCTATCATGATCCCTCGCATCGCCGGGCCGAGGCCCCGCGGGTGGCCCGCCGAAGGGACGGCGATCACTCGGCGCTTCGGCGCGGCAACATCCCCATCGCGCGGTCCCGCGTCAACCGCGCCGCCGCCTCGATCCGGCGCATCAGCCCGCCGCGCGCGACATCGGCGCCCGCGACGAGGTCGAAACGCGCGCTCTCGCGGCCCGGCACCTCTACGATGAGCTCGGCGATCGGTTGGCCCGCCGCGATCGGCGCCTCGACCGGCCCGTCGTAGATGACCTTGGCCGACATGGCCGCCCGGTCGGCGCGCGGAACCAGCAGCGAGATGTCGCGGGGCGCCACGAGCGGCACCGACTCCTCCGCGCCGAGCCAGACCGGCACCTGCGTCACGGTGTCGCCCGCGCCGTAGTACCTGACCGTGTCGAAGGCGCCATAGGCCCAGCGGACCAGCGCCGAGGTCTCGCTGGCCCGTTCGCTCATGCTGCCGAGGCCCGACATCATGAAGACCACGCGCTGCCCGTTCTGAACCGCCGAGCCGACGAGCCCGTAACCCGCCTCGCTCGTATGGCCGGTTTTCAGCCCGTCCGCGCCGATCCCGAGGCTGAGCAGCGGGTTGCGGTTCGGCTGGGTGATGTTGTTCCAGGTGAATTCGGTCTCGGCGAAATACGGGTAATAGTCGGGAAACTCGCGGATCAGGAGCCGCGCCAGCGCGACGAGGTCACGGCCGCTGATCACATGGCCCTCGGCCGGCCAGCCGGAAGCGTTCTTCATCTGGACCGAGGAGAGGCCGAGTTCATGCGCGCGCCGGGTCATCTGCGCGGCGAATTCCTGCTCGGTGCCGGCGAGCCCCTCGGCGACCACGACACAGGCGTCATTGCCCGATTGCACGATGATGCCCTTGATCAGCGCCTCCACCGGCACCTGGTCGCCGATCTCGACGAACATCCGCGAGCCGCCCATGACACGCGCCCGCGCGCTGACGGGAAAGGTGGTCTCCATCGTCACGCGACCGTCGCGCAGCGCCTCGAAGAGCATGTAGATCGTCATGAGCTTCGACATCGAGGCGGGGGGCTCCGGTGTCTCGGCGTTCTTCTCGAAGAGGACGGCGCCGGTCGCGTCGTCGATGATGAAGGCGGTCCGGGCCCTGGTCTCGAAAGCGGCGGCGAGCGCGGGCGCGATCAGGGCTCCGACGAGAAGCAGGAGCGCGAGCGGTTTCAACGGCATTCCAGATCTCCCGAGAACTGCCCCGATCGCGTCCGGCGCCTCGGGCGGTCTCAGCCTAGAAGAAGCCCGCGGGACTGTCAAAATCACACACGTTATGCGTGCGGAGGACCAAGGCTGGCGCGGGCGCGACGGGGTGGCGGTATGTCGCGGCGATCAGGGCGCGGCCAGCACCGGTTCGCGCCGCAGGGCGGTGATCCTGACGCGGGCGGGGTCGGCTCCGATCCCGAGAAGCGCGGCGGCGGCGTTGGAGATCCGGGCTTCCCCGGCGCGGACCCGGCCCCGGAACAACGCGACCTTGACCGACGCGCCGGTGGCGAGATTGACGACCTCGGCGCGCTCGGCCCGCCGCAGGTCCGGGACGGTGACCCAGAGCCCCTGCGTGCCGCTCGGGCGATCCCGGCGCCCGATCAGATCCCGCTGATAGACCGAAGGCGCCAGAGCGTCGCCGAATTGGAGCGTGAAGGCGCCCGCCGCCGCGCTTCCGCGTCGCGCGCCCTGCCGCTCGGGATCGTGCCTCGCCTGCTCGGCGCCACCGCCCCGAACCGGCCCCGCCCGGAAATCGCCCTGGCCCTGGCCGGACTCGCCGGCGGCGCAGCCGGCGAGCAGCGCCAGCAAAGCCGCGCCATGCCATCCCGCGCCCGCCATATCCTTCTCCCGATGCCGCTTCCGCCAGACCCGTCACGCTCGGCCTTGCCTGGCCGAGCTTTCCTGCCAGCCCGGCATGGATGATGTAGCCGCCAGCGCCCGGCGAGAAAAGCCCATGCCACGGCGACTGGCTACGGCGATTGGCCACGGCGCGACTGGACGGCACGCCCCGCCGTCGCTAAGGAGGAACGTCCGGAAGCGTGGCAGAGTGGTTGATTGCACCGGTCTTGAAAACCGGCGACGGGAAACCGTTCGTGAGTTCGAATCTCACCGCTTCCGCCATTCATTATTGATATCGCTATAAGATTTCGATGTAGCGGCATCATACCCGCCAAAAGTCCCGCCATTAGGTTTGGGCTTGGACGCGATTTGATGCGACCGCGTTGGTCGTGCGGGGGAGTAGGAGGCCCGTCCCATGGCGTCGAAGGTGGCTCATCCTCGGCGAGGGACAGACGGCTGCGCTTCAAGGCGAAAGGAAGGGAGTCGCGAGGTACGCCCCTCTGGTTCAGGTTGTCACGGTGGCAAGCTACTGAAGCTGACAGCATACCTATCTGAACGCGAAGCGATTGGTGTAACTCGAATTTTCGGAGATGACTGTCGCGCCACATTGCACGGGTCCCGATTATGCGACACATTCCGACTGCGGATTGCCCGCCCATGGATCGAGTGCAGCGCAGCTTGATTGCCGAGTTGGACCGCGAAGATTTTTGATGCTTGCACTTGAGGAAACGATGAATCTTGGCTTGGAAGTTCGAGATATTGTGCTTGGTGGCGCCGATATCTTAAGAAATCCATCGGCTCCAGGTTGGGTATCTCTGCTCTTGATTGTAAGTCTATTGGTCGCGATCGCGGCTTTCTGGTTGCGCACCCGTCAGCAAGTTTCCGCGGTCCGGTGGTTACATGCTCTGGTCGGGCCTCACTCGGGGGCGGATGATCTTCGGGAGTTGAGGCCTCAGGTGACTGGGGTACTGAACTCTCAACCTTCGGGGCCAAGGCGCCAGGTAGCTGAGACCTGGAAGGAGTATGAGGATACTCTGATACATCAAGAGATCGACGATGAAACTGTCGTTCGAAACACCATCCGGCCGTCCTTCTTCTTCAATGCCGAGGACCTAGGGTTTGGTCCGCGGTTTGCCAGATATCTGCCTGGTCTCTTTGTCAGCGTTGGGCTCTTCCTAACTTTTTTGGGTTTGATTTCTGCCCTGAACTCCATGGACCTGCGGGCCGGGGCGGCGACCGACTCGCTGAGAACCCTGCTGACGATTGCTTCAGCGAAATTCATCATGTCACTGACCGGCCTCCTTTGCTCAATCCTCTTCACGATCGTGCTTCGTGTCCGGGTGGGCCGGGTCGAGGCCGCTCTTCATCGACTTTGTCACGATCTAGAACGACGTCTCAGCTACGTCAGCCTCGAGGAGCTCGCGATCAAGCAGCTCCGGGCGACGGAGGAGCAGCGCGATCGGTGGCGCGAACTTGGTTACGAGCTGGTTGCTGAGCTTGGCCGTCCACTTCGCGAGGAGCTGCCGAATGCCATCTCCGGCGCGATCCGAGGCGAGATGGCTCCCTTAATCGATCAGGTGAACCGGATGGGCAGTGACGGAATGGGATCCATGGTGGCTGATCTGTCCGAGCGATTCTCCGGCGATGTGAGCCGTGCGCTCGGATCGGCTTCGGATAGGCTGATGGAAGCGGGCACCAAGATCGGAGAAGTCATTGGCAAGCTCGATCAAAGCTCTGGCCGTATGGGATTGGAGATGGAGACGGCGGTATCCCGGCTCGGCCAGGCAATCGATGACCTGCGTGGTTCGATGGGATCGACGGCTGCGACGGCTGCGAATGCCATGACCCAGGGCAGCGAGCAGATGCTGGCCGTCATGACCCAGACCCTCGAGGCCATCCGAGAAAATACTGGAGAGGGCGCGCGAGCTATGAGCTCCGCGGCGGAAGAGATGCGGCACGCCGCAGCCAGCTTTCGCGCGGAATTGGAAGGTGCTGTCAAAAGTGGCGCCGCCGCTGCTCGCGACAGCCTGACTGCCACGAGCGCCGAAGCGGGCGCCGCTATCCAGGGAGCTTTCGCGCGAACAGCGGCGGAGATCACCGAGAGCGCGAGCCAACTCAGCGGGCCGATGGATGCCATCGCGCAGCGAATTCAGGATGTGACGACGGAGTTGAGCGCGGGTGCCGTCGAAATGCGGCGGCTATCCGATGCCATCCGGTCCGGAGCCGAAGCGGGGGAACTCGCGGCCGGGAACTTTCGCGCGGCAAGCCAGGACCTGACGGGGGCCGCTCAGCCAATCCGCGCGACCACCGAGAGACTCGAAGCGTCGGTTCGGGGACTCTCGGCAAGCGTTGAAACCGCCGCCGCGACCGTGACACGAAGCGCCGAACTGACTGCTCGATCAGCGGCAAGCACGCTCGAGGCCGCCGGCACGGCGCTCGGCTCACAGCGGATGGGTATCGAGGCGGCGCTGGCTGGTGTGACACGAATGCTGGAGGCGCAGCAAGGTCAGGGCGACCGGCTCGACTCTATGGACGAGAAGCTTGGAAGGGCATTCGAGCGGTATCGCATCGAAGTGCAGAACGTAGTCGATGCCATGGGCGGGCACGTTCGAGACATGACGGGCGAGATGAATTCGGCGCTGGATGCAATGCGTGGAATTATCGAGCAGGCCGAGGAATTCCAACCTCAGCAGACGCGGCGGGCCTGATGCGCGGAGCGACCCGCCGGCGCCACGTCGACGACGAAGAGGAGTCAGCGTTCGTCTCGATGACGGACATGACGGTCAGCTTTCTGTTTGTCGTGATGATCCTGCTCGCATTCTTCGCCAGCCAGATTGATGATTCCTCGGACGAAGTGCCCAGGTACATGCTTGAGGAAGCGCAGGCCGCCATTGCGCGGTTGACCGACCAGTTGAACGCGGCCGAAAGGCAAGTCGAAGAACTGAGGGAGGAGATCGGGGCGGTTAAAGACGAAAATACCCGTCTTCAGGCGGTGGTGGAGCAGTCAACGGTTAGGATATCCGAGCTCGAGGCGGAGATTGAGCGGCTTCGCGAGCTTATCCGGCGATATGACGTTCGCGATCCTCTTGAGGCATACATTTCCGATGGTGCCGAGGCGAGGCGAAGGATTCTGGAGACGCTCCGCGAGCAGCTGAGGCTGCGCTTCCCTGATCTGGAGGTGGTGATCAGCGAGGAGTCAGACGCCCTTCGCTTTCAGGGCGACGGCCTATTCGATCGAAGCCAGGCATCGCTGCGCCCTGGCAAGCGAGCTATCGTGGACGCGGTCGCTGAGCAGCTCGCGGAAATCCTCCCGTGCTACACGCTCGGCCATGCCTCCGACTGGTCTAGGGACTGCAATCCGGCCGGCGCGGTGATCGACGCTGTACAGATCGAGGGACACACGGACACCGACGGCAACGAGATCAACAACCTGCGGCTCTCAACCGCTCGAGCGAACGAGACCTTCGTGGCGATGACGGCAAAGGCGCCTTCCCTCGTTGAACATCTGAACATGAGGGAACAACCGGTGATCTCCGTCGCGGGCTATGGCGAAATGCGACCGGTGGTCGGAAACGACACGTTGGAGGACAAGGCGACGAACCGGCGGATCGATCTGCGCATAATCATGTATGTGCCGCACGGGTCGGAGGAGATTGATCGCATCCGCGCGATACTGGAATCTGGCATGTCCGGAGCGGTGCGTTGACTGGGCTCGACGATGCTCTCGGTCGGTCCACGAGCGTCGGGCACCCCGTGCTTCCAGACCTTGACCGCCTCCGGTCTTCGGTGGCTCGTGTGTTTGCCCGTTGGCCGGGGGTGAAGCTCCTCCCGGAGCAGGACCGAGAGCAAAGGCTTGTCGACTTCAGGAACCGAGAGCGGGAAGGACATTGGGACGACCTGTTCGTGTCCGATGCGACAGCGGCGGCGCGCATCCTCTATATGCCTGAATTTCGGGACCGGCCTGATCTCGCGGCTCTTCGAAGGTTCTTCCCCGCGGAGATCAGAGCTTCGACGCGGCGTGGCTTTCTAGGTGGCATGACGTCGATCTATCTCGATACGTTCGCTCCGAACGCAGCTCATAGCCGCGAGCTCGGCCAGGCGCTCTCAGCTGTGCGAGGACGCCTCGGGGAGCGGTGGCAGAGGCTTCTAGTTGGCTTCCCAGCGCTGTTCGATGCCAGCAGGGCGCATGAGGACGTGGCAGCACAGATGCTGAATATGGGTGATCCGTGGGTGGACCTTAAGCGAGTCGGCCTACAGCCAATCGGATCCGGCTTAATGGATGCGGCCCATCTGGCCTTCATAAGAGGATTGGCGCCGACGCTCCACGAGCGCGCGTCCGTCGAGCGGCTCTTCCGCTGGTTGAAGCCAGAGGGACAAACGTCCCCCCGGACCTCCGGTGCTGGCGCGGCGCTCGAAGCGGCGCTGAGACCCTGGATTGATCGAACTCCCGCCGACGACATCCAAACGTATCTCATGCACACAATTCGCGACATGTACGGAGATCCGCGGCTGGCGGCTCAGGCTGTATGGAGCGAAGTTGGAGAGCCAGAGAAAGCGGTCATGCTTCGCTGGCTGACGGGCGCCAGCATCCGAGTTTTCTTGGACGTGGTTTCGGAAGTCGAGTCCAGCCATATGTGGGCGCCGCGTCGCGCGTTCTGGCTTGATCTATACGAGCGCAAGTGGATCAAGGACGCTTGGGCTGCTTTCTGTCCGGCGGGCGAGCGTGTTGCGCGTCGAAGGGAGCTGCGCGAGGCTGACCGAGGAGACCGGTGGTTCGGCCGTCAGGTGGCCGGAGGGGCGAGGTTGAATACTTCGCTTCTTATCCTGGAACTCGACCGGTGTCTAATCGTCGAAGGCTCACACAGCTATAAGGTGCATGTCTTTCGGAAGAACGATCCGGGGATACCTCGCCTTCATCAGTTCCGCTACGACTGCGAGACGATCCGCTTTCTTCCCCATGTGGCGGCGATATCCCATCATTCCGGCTGGGAGTACCGCGTCCGCGAGGCAATCAGGAGCTGCGTATGAGTTTCGATCTCAGCTACGATGCGGGCGGGGTGATGCTCCGTCTGCGGCCCGAGCGGAAAGGCGTGTTCAGCAGACTCATTGGCAAAGACAAACTGCGCGATCTACGGCTCCTCGGACCGGAAGATCGAGCGCTCAGTCTCGCTATTGCCGATCTTCGTACGCTCGCCGACGGAGGCTCTGATGAGCTCGACATCTCGGGATATGGCATCCGGATGTCCCACAGGATCGCGGCGGGATTGGGAAGCGATGCCGCTGAGGCTCTGAATCTGCCTCCTCTAATTGACCTAATTCTTCGGACAGACGCGGAGGGTGTGCCAGGCTCCTCCGGGTTCCGTCTGCGGCATGAGTGGGTCAAGGCAGGCAGACAGCAGGCGGTGGACCGCACGGGCGCGATCGCTCAGACGGCGGATGGGCTACGGCGACTTCCGGGTTGGTTGCTTGGAGCGCTTGATGTGGCGGACCGCTGCGAGCCGGGACGTGACGACGCCTCGCACTGGGAGGCTCTCGCCCGGTTCCGCGAGGCACTCGATCCCGGTATCCGGGTCCAAGATTCACGGGCGGCGCGCGCGTCGATGTCGGATTTCCTCGCCGGGCTTGAGGTACGCATCGCGGACAGCTTCTCGATCGATGTGAATGAGTCCGCGAACGATTTCGAGCCGGTTCCTTTTTCACGACGCCATCTCGATACGTTGTCGTCAACCGAGACCACGTTACAAGGATCGGCTGAGCTCGAAGGGGAGGACCTCAAGACTTTTCAGGATTATGTGCGTAAACGTGGAGCCCTCCCAGCCTATCGTTTAGGCCGGGGCAGCTTTCTCGTGATCGACCGCGCAGCGATGCCGGCGCTCGAAGCAATTGCCGAGGTTCAGCACGCGCCGGAGGCGGAGCGTCGGCTTTTCATCGCCAATCCAAGAGCCCGACTCACGGCCGCGTTCGAGGATTCGCTGAGGGCCGCTGGTCGACTTGATGACCTTGCGCCGGACGCCGAAGCCGAGCTGGTCGAGGAGACTGCCGGGCCTGCTTTCGTTGAGACCATAGAGTTCTCGGATCGCGTGCGCGGGGTGGGCGTCTATGAGGTCCCGCCAATCGACATCGCGCGCGACAACGGGACGACCTGGTTGCCGGAGGTCTTCTCTGAGCAGGTGATACGAGTCCTTCAAGCGATGCCGTCCGAAGAGCTCGCTGGGCTTCGGGCTGCGGTCGAGTCTGCCGTGGTACGTGGAGAAGAGAGTGTCCTGATCGGCAACGAGCGTGTTCCAGCCTCGCCTCAGACTTTGACCGCGATCCGTGCTGTGGAGTCCGCTCGCGGTGAGCGCGATGGGCTAGACCGAAAAGAAGAAGGATCCGAAGCGTCAGCGCCGATCGTCGTAACGACGGTTGAGAACTACGAAGGCGTGTCGGCATGGCGGCCGCGAGAGGCGCCACGTTCGGCGCCGGAGGGTGAGGACCGGCTTGCCGGCGTTGGAACTTCACTCAAGCCACATCAGCTCCAAAGCCTCGACTGGCAGATCGCCGCTTGGCGAGCGGGCGCCTCCGGTGTGCTTAACGCCGACGAGCAAGGTTTGGGGAAGACGCTCCAGACACTCGCGTTCCTAAGTTGGCTCCAACGTCGCCTAACCGAGGAACGGCGCGGCGGACCGATACTCGTCGTGGCGCCCACCTCGTTGCTACGCAACTGGGAGGAAGAAGCGGACCGTCATCTCGACGCGTCAGGCCTTGGCCATTTACTACGTCTTTATGGGAGCGGTGTGAGCGCCGTCAAAAGGCGCGGCAACGGGTTTGAGACGAAATCCGGCAGCGAAACCCTCGATTTGGACCGTCTCCGCGAGGATACTGCTGAGGGGCGTGGGCAGCGAACGTGGATCCTCACAACCTATACGACGCTGGCTAACTATCAGCATTCTTTAGCACGGTTACCACTGTCGGTCGTCGTGTTCGACGAGATCCAGAATCTAAAGAATCCGATATCGCTGAGGGCGGTGGCAGCCCGCGCCATCAATGCCGATTTTCGGATCGGCCTCACAGGTACTCCGATCGAAAACAGCCTGATCGATCTGTGGGCGATCATGGATCAGATCGCCCCGGGCGCCCTCGGCACGCTCGAGGAGTTCCGGTCGAGCTACATCGACACGGAGCCGGACGCGCTCTTGGATCTACACGACCGCGTGTTCGGTTCGAGTGCCAGCAAGCCACCTCTCGCGCTCCGGCGGCTTAAGGACGAAGTCGCGGGCGATCTACCTTCGAAGACACGCTATCTGCACCCGCGTCTCATGCCTGAGTTCCAAGCTCATGCCTATGAGGAGGCGCGGATCAAGCTTGCCAATGGAGGTCAGGGAGCTGCTCTGAAGATGCTGCACCATATCCGCAGCGTATCTGTCCACCCATCGATCAGTGATGGCCAGCGCAGCGCCGATTTCATCGAGGCTTCCGGGCGGCTCGCTGCCACGTTCGAAATCTTGCGCGGCGTTGCTCGCCGGGGAGAGCGGGCACTCGTCTTCATAGAGCATCGCCAGATGCAGCATCGCTTCGTCGAACTCGCCCGCGCCGCTTTCGGCCTGACGCGTATCGACCTGATCAATGGTGACACCCCAATCTCGCAGCGCCAGGCAATCGTAAACAGGTTCCAGAGGCACCTGCGGCAAGACGAGGGGTTCGATCTGCTTGTTCTCGGCCCAAAGGCGGCCGGCGTCGGGCTGACGCTAACCGCCGCGACACATGTGATACACCTCTCGCGCTGGTGGAACCCCGCCGTCGAAGAGCAATGCAATGATCGCGTTCATCGGATTGGGCAAGTCCGCCCGGTGACAGTCCATGTCCCGATGGCGATCCATCCCGGCTACCGAGGTGACTCCTTCGATTGTCTCCTGAACACCTTGATGCAGAAGAAACGCCGCTTGGCGCGGTCCGCGCTGTGGCCGATGGGCGACACGTCAGGTGACGCCGCGGAGCTGCAGGAGCTGCTCAGGAACGGAGTTGAACATGCTTCCGGCGATCCACTTCAGGAGGCCATGGTTTCCATGTTCTCCCGCGAAGGCCAAACTCCTTCAACCGCACTCCCGGATGGGTCCTATAAAGCCGAGTGATCGAATTGGTGAAATCTTCTTAGGGATGGGGCGTCGGCGAAGTTCCCTCGACAACGTCTCGATTCCTTCCCTCAGGCCGCGTCCGCGGCTTCGTCACTCTCCTCTTGGGGCTGATCGTATTCACTCGGCTGCCCCGGCCCCGTCGCGCAGGGCCCGCTTTCCCATCGCACCCTCGATGAGACTTAGGGCGTCGACTCATAAACTCTGACACCAGATCCTCGCGGCTGTGAGCTTGACGGCGGCGAGGAAGTTCTCCGGGTCCTTGTCGTAGCGTGTGGCGATGCCTCGAAACTGCTT
>NZ_JBKQWU010000008.1:0-114532 GCF_047275745.1 Amaricoccus sp. W119
TGAGGGACGCCGGTTCGACACCCCCGTTGAACATGAAACCGCCGGCGGCCCGATGGCCCCGGCGGTTTTTTCTTGCCTACGCCCCGGCCCGGCGATCACCGGGCCGGGCCGCGGACGTCAGTCGCGCTGCCAGATGGATCGGTCGATCCCCTTCAGCTCCGGCATCTCGCTCGCATCGAAGGTCGGCTCCTCGCCCCGCGCGCGCTTGGCGAAATAGTCGCGCGTCAGCTTCACCACCGTGCCGGAGAGCGCCACGATCGCGATGAGGTTGATCGTCGCCATCAGCCCCATGCTGGCATCCGCGGTGTTGAAGACCGTCGCGACCGCCTGCAGGGCGCCCCAGACCACCATCAGCAGCACGAGGCAGCGCAGCACCAGAAGCCCCGTCGTGCTCCCGAGCCCGAGGAAGGCCATCGCCATCTCCGAGTAGGAATAATTGCCGATGATCGAGGTGAAGGCGAAGAAGAAGATCGCAATCGCGATGAAGTAGGGGCCGAAGGCGCCGACATGCTCCTGAAGCGCGCTCTGCGTGAGCTGCGTTCCGGTCAGTTCGCCGCCCGGAACATAGGCCCCCGAGAGCAGGATCATGAGCGCGGTGCAGGAGCAGATCACCAGCGTGTCGATGAAGACGCCGAGCGCCTGCACCAGCCCCTGGCTCGACGGGTGATGCGGCACGGGCGTCGCCGCGGCGGCGATATTGGGCGCCGAGCCCATGCCGGCCTCGTTCGAGAACAGCCCGCGCTTCACGCCGTTCAGCATCGCCGCCGCGACCCCGCCCGCGACCCCGCCGCCGACCTCGGCGAAGCCGAAGGCGCTCGCGACGATATGGCCGAGCATGCCCGGAACCTCGGTGATGTTGGTGACGACGACATAGAGCGCGACCAAGAGGTAGATACCGGCCATGAAGGGCACGACATATTCCGCCACGGTCGCGATCGTGCGGATGCCGCCGAAGATCACGAAGGCCGTCAGAAAGGCGAGGACGAGCCCGGTGGCGATCTTCGGCACGCCAAAGGCGCCGACCATCGCGTCGGCGATGGAATTCGCCTGCACCGCGTTGAAGACGAGGCCGAAGGAGATGATGAGGCAGACCGAGAAGACGCCGCCGAGCCAGGGTAGGCCGAGGCCGCGCGCGATATAGAAGGCGGGCCCTCCGCGGTAGACCGCCGAGTCGGTCGAGCTGTCATGGACCTTGTAGAGCTGCGCGAGTGTGGACTCGGAATAGGCGGTCGCCATGCCGACGAGGGCGACCAGCCACATCCAGAAGATCGCCCCCGGACCGCCGAGGTTCAGCGCCACCGCGACCCCGGCGATATTGCCCGTCCCGACCCGGCTTGCGAGCGAGGTGCAGAGCGCCTGGAAGGGCGAGATGCCCTCCTTGTCCGTCTTCGGCGCGGCGAGCACCACGCGGAACATCTCGCCGAACCGCAGGATCTGCTGGAAGCGAAGCCGGATGGTGAAATAGACGCCGACGGCCAGGAGGCCGTAGATCAGCACATATCCCCAGAAGATGGTGTTCAGGAAATCGACTATCGCATTCACACTGTGTCTCCTTGCTCCCCGTATCTCCCATCAACGCACGCGAACGTGATTATGTCCATCACCGAGCGTGACCCCCGCCGCGGCCCGCCGCAATCCCTTGCGCCGGGTCGCATCGCTGTCCTATTGTCGCAGGGGGCCAGCGCATCGAGGAAGCCGAAGCCATGGAAATCAAACGGGTTGGCATCATCGGCGCGGGCCAGATGGGCAACGGGATCGCCCATGTCTTCGCCCTCGCGGGCTATGACATCCTCCTGAACGACGTCTCGAAGGAGGCGCTCGAGGCGGCGCCGGGGATCATCGCCGACAACATGGACCGCCAGGTCGCCCGCGGGAAGATCACCGAGGAGGAGCGCGACAGGGCGATCGGCCGGATCGAACTCGCGCCCGAGATCGCAAGCCTCGGCCCGACCGATCTCATCGTCGAGGCGGCGACCGAGCGGGAGGAACTGAAGCACAAGATCTTCGCGAGCATTCAGCCCTATCTCGCCGATCACACGATCCTGACCTCGAACACGTCCTCGATCTCGATCACGCGGCTGGCGAGCGGCACCGATCGGCCGGAGCGGTTCATGGGGCTCCATTTCATGAACCCGGTACCGATCATGCAACTGGTCGAACTGATCCGCGGCATCGCGACCGACGAGCCGACCTACAATGTCATGACCGGGGTGGTGACGCGGATCGGCAAGACCTATTCGAGCGCCGAGGACTTCCCGGCCTTCATCGTCAACCGCATCCTGGTGCCGATGATCAACGAGGCGGTCTATACGCTCTACGAAGGCGTCGGCACGGTGGCGAGCATCGACACCTCGATGAAGCTTGGCGCGAACCACCCGATGGGTCCGCTGGAACTCGGCGATTTCATCGGTCTCGACACCTGTCTCGCGATCATGAACGTGCTGCATGAGGGGCTCGCGGATACGAAGTACCGGCCCTGCCCGCTGCTGGTGAAATACGTCGAGGCGGGATGGCTCGGGCGCAAGACGCAGCGCGGGTTCTACGACTACCGGAGCGGCACGCCGGTTCCGACCCGCTGACGGCCGGGGCGCGCGGGTGTCAGGCGCGCGGTCCTAGACCGTCACAGACAGGGTCCGGCCGAAGCCGAGCCGTGTGTCCCATCCCTGATGCGCGCCGAGTATGCCGCAGACCGCGCGTGCGACGCCGCCATGTGTGACCCAGAGCGCGGGCCCCTCCCCGGTCGCCGCGTCGCGGAGCGCGGCGGCGACCCGGTTCCGCACCTCGGCCACGGTCTCGCCACCATGCGGGCGCGCATGTTCGAAGTCCGCCGCCCAGGCGTCCAGTTCCGCGCGGTTGATCTCGGCCCAGGGCCGCGATTCCCAGCCGCCGAAATCCATCTCGGAGAGCCTCGGATCGACGCGCGGCCTCACCCCCCGCTCCGCGCCGAGCCGATCCGCGAGCAGCCGGCAGCGGCTGAGCGGGCTGGTGGCGAGTCTGGCGAAGGGTGGGACCGGGGCCGGGAGCCGCGCGGGATCTTCGAGGCCGGGCCTGAGATCGATGTCGGTCCGACCATAGCAGACATCCGGCGCGATGGCCGGAACCGGGTGCCGGAGCAGGATCAGCTCCACCCGAGCAGTCCGAGATAGAAGCCGAGTTCGCCGGTCTGCTGCGTCGCGCCGAGGCAGTCGCCGGTGTAGCCGCCGAGGCGCCGGCCGTACCAGAGCCGCGTCAGGACATGGGCGAGCGCGAGGCCGAGGACCCCCGCCAGCGCGGCGGCGGGCGCGGCGAGGAGGAGCGCGGCCACGGGCAGCGCGGCGATCCCGATCGCGACCGCGACGCCCCGCCCTCCGGTTCCGCCCGCGAGGCTGCCCGCCGCGCCCGCGGAGCGCGCGTAGGTCCCCCCCGCCATCGCGACGACCATCGAGGCCCGGCTCGCCGCATGGCCCGCGATCAGGCCGAGCGGAACGAGCACCGGGGGCAACCCAGCGAGACTCTGCCATTTCGCCAGCAGCATGAGCGAGAGCCCGGCGACCCCGTAGGTTCCGAGCCGGCTGTCGCGCATGATCTCGAGCGCGCGTTCCCGCGTCGCGCCGCCGCCGAGCCCGTCGCAGACATCGGCGAATCCGTCTTCATGCAGGCAGCCGGTGACGAGCATCGCGACGGCCACCGCCGCCAGCGCCGCCAGATCCGGCGGGAAACGCAGCGCGGCGAGTCCATGGGCCGCCGCCGCCAGGGCGCCGACGATGAGGCCGACCGCGGGGAACCAGCGCGCCGCCGAAGCCATGCGCGCCGGGTCCCAGCGCGCGGGAACCGGGAGCCGGGTCAGGAACTGGCAGGCGAGCAGGAAGGATGTCCATTCCTCCGCGACCCGCCCGGCCGCGAACCGGCGCATGGATCAGACGCGGCCGCTGACGCCGGCGCTCTCGAAGCTTGCCATGTCGCGGAGCACGGCGGCGGCGGCCTTCACGAGCGGCCAGGCGAGAAGCGCGCCGGTGCCTTCGCCGAGCCGCATGTCGAGCGCGAGGAGCGGCCGCGCCGCCATCCGCTCCAGGAGCGCGCGATGCCCCGCCTCGGCGGAGACATGCGAGAAGATCATGGCGCGCCGCGCCTCCGGATCGATCCGCTCCGCCACCAGCGCGGCGGATGTCGCGATGAAACCATCTACGAGGACCAGCTTGCCCGCCGCGGCGGCGCCGAGCATGGCGCCCGTCATCATGGCGATCTCGAATCCGCCGAACTGGCGCAAGGTTTCCTCGGGCGATGCGAGCGCGCCGACGCGCGCATTCGCGCGGGCGAGGATGGCTGCCTTGCGCGCGACGCCCTCGGCGTCGAGGCCGGTGCCCCGCCCCACCAGGCCGTCGAGCGAAATGCCGGCCAGCCGATGGGCGAGCATGGTCGCGGCCGAGGTGTTGCCGATCCCCATCTCGCCGAAGGCGACCGCTTCGCCGGACGAGCGCGCGCCGATCTCGCGGCCGTGGCCGAGCGCGGTCGCGCATTGCTCGGCCGTCATCGCGGCTTCGCCGAGGAAGGAGCGCGTGCCGGGTCCGATCCGCCGCGAGACGAGCCTCGGGTCCTCCATCGCTTCGCCCGCGACGCCCGCGTCGACCACCTGCACCGCGATCCCGAGGCTCGCCGCGATGACGGTCGCCGCCGCGCCGCCGGCGAGGAAATTCGCCACCATCTGCCGCGTCACCGCCTGCGGGAAGGCCGAAACGTCCTCCGCCGCGATGCCGTGATCGGCCGCGAAGATCGTCAGCGCGCAGTTTTCGACCCGCGGTCTCAGGGTGCCGAGCGTCACGCCGATCTGGGCCGCGACCTCCTCGACCCGGCCGAGCGAGCCGACGGGTTTGGTCTTGTTGTCGATCGCCCGCCAGACGTCCGCCTCGATATCGGTTGTCACCGCGTTCTCAGCCATGTGCTCGGCCCGCTTGTTGGGAATGCTTGTCTGGAGAAATCCGGGAGGGCGCCAGCGCGCCGGAGGTCCCCGGGGGAAGCTGGGGGTGGCTCGCCCGCGCCATCGAGGCCGGGGAGCCACCGCCGCGTGATCAGGCGTTGATCACGTCCTTGAGCTGCTTGGCGATCGTCACCTTGGCGACGCGATCGGCCGGTTTCTGCATCTGCTCCCCGGTCGCGGGATTGCGCACGGTGCGCTCGGGACGGGCCCGGCAGGCGAACTTGCCGAGGCCGGGCAGGTTGACGGCGCCGCCCGCGGCGACCTCCCGCGTCACGATCTCGGTCAAGGCTTCCAGCGCGCGGTTGGCGCTCGCCTTGTCGAGATCCGCGCTCTCCGCGAGGGCGGAGACCAGCGCCGTCTTTGTCATCGGTTTTTGTGTCATGTTTCTTTCCTGTCCAACTCGTTCCCGTAACCGTTTTCTCAAGGTGCCGGGCACTTAAGCCCGAGGCTCCGGGAAACTCAATCGTGGATTGACCGTTTTCGTTCCCTGTGAGCCGCGGCTATGGCGGGATCACGCGCATACCTCAGAGGAATGCCGTTTCGTGGAAGCTGCGCAACTTCCTGGAATGCATCTTCTCCAGCGGCATTTCGCGCAAGGCCTCCATCGCTCGGATGCCGATATCGAGATGCTGCGCGACCTGGCGCTTGTAGAAGGCCGTCGCCATGCCCGGCAGCTTGAGCTCACCATGCAGCGGCTTGTCCGAGACGCAAAGCAGCGTGCCGTAGGGCACGCGGAAGCGGAATCCGTTCGCCGCGATCGTCGCACTTTCCATATCGAGCGCGATGGCCCGCGCCTGGCTGAGCCGGGCGACTGGGCCGGACTGGTCGCGCAGCTCCCAGTTCCGGTTGTCGATCGTTGCCACGGTGCCAGTTCGCATGATCTTCTTGAGATCATAGCCTTCGAGCCCCGTCACCGAGGCCACCGCCTCTTCCAGCGCGACCTGCACCTCGGCGAGCGCCGGGATCGGCACCCAGATCGGCAGGTCGTCGTCGAGCACATGGTCCTCCCGCATATAGGCATGTGCGAGCACATAGTCGCCCAGCGATTGGGAGTTCCGCAGGCCCGCGCAATGGCCGAGCATAAGCCAGACATGCGGCCGGAGCACCGCGATATGGTCGGTGATCGTCTTCGCATTCGACGGGCCGACCCCGATGTTGACCAGCGATATGCCCGACTGGTTCTCCCGCGTCAGATGATAGCTCGGCATCTGCGGCATCTTCGCCGGCGCGCCGGGCGGCCGCTCACCGGGCGCGGTCACGACATTGCCGGGGCCGACGAAACCGTCGTAGCCCGAGTTGGGATCGGCCAGCATCCGCGCGCCGAATTCGACGAACTCATCCACGTAGAACTGGTAGTTGGTGAAGAGCACGTGGTTCTGGAAATGCTCGGGCGATGTCGCGGTGTAATGCGCGAGCCGGGCGAGCGAATAGTCGATCCGCTGCGCGGTGAAGGGCGCGAGCGGCCGCGCGCCTTCGAGCGACGCCAGCGCGTCGCCGTTCACGATCCGGTCGTCGGTCACGCCGAGGTCTGGCACGTCGAAGAGATCGCGCAGCGGCCGGCGCAGGGTTTCGGCGATCGCCCCCTCGACATGGGCATTCTCGCCCATCGCGAAATGCAGCGGAATCGCGGTGTCGGAGGTGGCGATGCGGACAGGCATCCCGTGATTCTGGATCAGGAGGCCGATCTGCTGGGTCAGGTAGCCCTTGAAGAGGTCCGGCCGGGTGATCGTCGTCGCATAGGTGCCCGGCTCCGCCACATGGCCGAAGCTCAGGCGGCTGTCCACCTTGGCGAAACTGCCGGTGGTGACACTGAGCTCCGGATAGAAGGCGCGGTAGCGGCCCGCCGGCGGCTCCCCCTGCATCACGGCGGTGAAATTCTCGCGCAGGAAGGCGGTCGCTGCCTCGTAGCGGCGCGTGAGATCGGCGACCGCCTCGGCGGCGTCGTTGAACAGGCGGTCTTCCTCGGTCTCCGGGGTGACGACCGGAAGCTCCGCCAGAGGGCCCTGATGCCGCAAGCCGTGTTCCTTTCACGATGCCCGGGCGCTCTGGCCCGCCGGCGGGAGAGTCGGTCGCCCGGCGCCGTTCGGCAAGAGAAAACACGCCCCCCGCGGCAACGGTGACCGGGGGCGCCCAAAAAAGTTGGCCCGGATCTGAAGATCCGGGCCAGGTCCGGGCCGCCGGGTGGAGGCGGGCCCGCGGGTGTCCTTGTTCCGACCGCGCGTCAGTAGGAGTAGGCGCGCTCGCCATGCTCCGCGAGGTCGAGACCCTCGTGCTCCTCCTCCGTGGTCACACGCAGGCCGACGAGCATGTCGACGAGCTTGTAGAGGATGAAGGAGACGACGCCGCACCAGACGATGGTGATGAGCACGCCCTCGATCTGGACCCAGATCTGGGCGCCCATCGAATAGCCGTCGAGACCGGTGCCGCCGAGCGAAGGGCTGACCAGGATGCCGGTGCCGATCGAGCCGATGATGCCGCCGACGCCGTGGATGCCGAAGACATCGAGCGAGTCGTCGTAGCCGAGGGCGTTCTTCACCGTGGAGCAGAAGTAGAAGCAGACGATGGCAGCGAGGAAGCCGAGCACGATCGCGCCGACCGGCCCGATGAAGCCCGCGGCCGGGGTGACCGCGACGAGGCCGGAGACCGCGCCCGAGACCGCGCCGAGCAGCGACGGATGGTCCTTGGTCGTCCATTCGATGAAGAGCCAGCCCAGCGCGGCGCCCGCGGTGGCGACGAAGGTGTTGATCATCGCAAGCGTGGTGATGCCGTTCGCCTCCAGGTTGGAGCCGGCGTTGAAGCCGAACCAGCCGACCCAGAGCAGCGAGCCGCCGACCATGGTGAGCGTCAGCGAATGCGGCGTGTGCGGCTCGCGGCCGTAACCGGTGCGCGGACCGATGACCATGGCGCCGACCAGCGCCGCGACGCCCGCGTTGATGTGCACGACCGTGCCGCCGGCGAAATCGAGCGCGCCCCGGGTGAAGAGGAAGCCCTCGCCGTACCAGACCATATGCGCGATCGGCAGGTAGACGAGCGTCGCCCAGAGCACGATGAAGAGCAGCACCGCCTTGAATTTCATGCGCTCGGCGAAACCGCCGACGATGAGCGCGGGGGTGATCGCGAAGAACGTCATCTGGAAGCTGATGAACACGTATTCCGGGATCACCACGCCGTCGGTGAAGGTCGCGACCGTCGAATCGGGCGTGACACCCGCCAGGAAGAGCCGGGAGAAGCCGCCGATGAAGGCATCGAGGCTACCGCCGGGGTTGAGCGCGAGGCTGTAGCCGTAGACCACCCAGAGCACCATCATCATCGAGGTGATCACGAAGGTCTGCATCAGCACGGAGAGCATGTTCTTCGCGCGGACGAGGCCGCCGTAGAAGAGGGCGAGCCCCGGAACGATCATCAGCAGCACCAGGAGGCACGACGTCATCATCCAGGCGACGTCGCCCTTGTCCATCGTCGGCGCGACCTCGGTCACCGTCTCGGTCAGGGCCGGGTCCTGCGCCAGCGCGGCGCCCGCCGTCGCCAGAAGCGCGAGCGGAGAGAGCTTCAGCACATTTCTCATCATGTTCCTCATTGAATGGCGCCGTCGCTCAGAGCGCGTCATCGCCGGTTTCGCCCGTGCGGACCCGGTAGGCCTGAAGCACGTCGACCACGAAGATCTTGCCGTCGCCGATCTTCCCGGTCTTCGCGGTGGTGGCGAGGGTCTCCACGACCCGCGGCACATCCGAATCCGAGACGACGAGTTCGAGCTTGATCTTCGGAACGAAGTTCACGACGTATTCGGCGCCGCGGTAGATCTCGGTATGCCCCGACTGCCGGCCGTAACCCTTCACCTCCGAGACCATCAGGCCCTGGACGCCGATGCCGGTGAGCGCCTCGCGGACCTCCTCGAGCTTGAACGGCTTGATGACCGCTATGATCAGTTTCATCTGGTCCCCTCGTCTTATCGTTCGGCACGCGCCGGTGCCCTCGAAAGGGCGGAAGGCGTGCCAATGGCGAGGCCATAGGCTGAATTCAGGGCAGGCAGTAGGAGATTTCGCTCCGCGCCGAGGGCATCTTCGCGGAACTGCCGCGATCGCAGGCAATCCAACGGGCACTTGGTTCAATCTGCGCAATTATTAATCAGATACGATCCGCGTCGAGCGGAACGACTCGGGTGTTCCGCGCCGGCGCGCGCGGTAACTCCGGCGGTAACCTTGGCTGCAACTTCGCCGGCAAAGCGCTGGCGCGGCCGGTCGTTTGCCTGTACCTTCGCGAAAAACATCGAGCAGGCAGAACGAGGCACCCCCGATGGGGAAGAGACGGAGCGGGGCGAAGCCCCGGCTTGGCCGCACCGAGCGCATGCTGCGCGGCGCCTTCACCGGCGTCTTCGGCTGGATCTGGTGGATCGGGCTCAGGATGGCTGTCCTTTTCGGACTCATCCTCGCGGTCAGTACGGCATATTACCTGAACAAGCTGCCTCCGCTCGACGACCTGCTCGACGGCCGCGACCGGGGTTCGGTGACGCTGCTCGACGAACAGGATTCGGTCTTCGCCTGGCGCGGCCAGCAACTCGGACTGCTGCGCGCCGAGGATGCCTCGCCGCATCTCGTCAACGCGATCGTCGCGACCGAGGACCGGCGCTTCTACTGGCATTTCGGCATCGACATCAAAGGCACGCTGCGCGCCCTTCTCGTCAACGCGCGCGCCGGAACCACGGTGCAGGGCGGCTCCTCGATCACGCAGCAGGTCGCGAAGCTGCTCTATTTCGACAACAGCCGCACGCTGGAGCGCAAGATCAAGGAGATCCCCGCCGCGATCGCGCTCGACCTGAAGTTCTCGAAGGAGGAGATCCTCTCGATCTACCTCAACCGCGCCTATCTCGGCGCCGGCGCGACCGGATTCGAGGCGGCGTCGCAGCGGTATTTCGGCAAGTCCGCCCGCGATGTCACACCCTCCGAGGCGGCGATGCTCGCCGGCCTGCTCCGCGCGCCCTCGCGTTTCGCGCCGACGCACAACCTGAACGCGGCCCAGGAGCGCGCGGGCGTGATCGTCGGGCTGATGGAGGATCAGGGCTATCTGACGACGGCGCAGGCGGAAGCGGCGCGCGCGCGCCCCGCCGTCCTGTCGCGCGCCGCCGCGGCGCGGGCCGGCGGTGAATTCGCCGACTGGATCATGTCGAGCGGCCCGGATTTCCTGACCCGCCGCACCACCGAGGACATCGAGGTCCTTACCACCTTCGACCCGCGCATCCAGAAGGCGGCCGAGGAGGCGCTGTCCTACGTCTTCAAGAACAAGGTGCGCGAGGGCTCCAACGCGCAGGCGGCGATCGTCGTCATGTCGCCGGACGGCGCGGTGCGGGGCATGGTCGGCGGCCGCGATCTGGGCGGCAGCGACGGGCAGTTCAACCGCGCGACCCAGGCGCTGCGCCAGACCGGCTCGCTCTTCAAGACCTTCGTCTTCGCCTCGGCGCTCCAGAACGGGGCGAGCCCCAACGACACGATCCTCGACGCGCCGCTCACGATCAACGTGCCGGGCTCGGGCCCCTGGTCGCCGCAGAACTATACCCGCGACTACAAGGGGACGATCTCGCTCGCCGATGCCTATGCGAATTCGATCAACACGGCGACGATCCGCCTCGCCGAGATCACCGGCCGCGCCCGGGTGCGCGCGGTCGCGGAGGATCTCGGCGTCTTCTCCCCGATCGCCGAGGGCCCGGCGCTCGCGCTCGGCACCTCCGAGGCGACGCTGCTCGAGATGACCGGCGCCTATGCCGGCATCCTGAACAAGGGCGTGCGCGCCAAACCCTATGGCATCCGCGAATTGCGGCTGAGATCGGACGGCACCCGCCTCATGGGCGCGGATTCCGGCATGCCGGTCCGGGTTCTGGACGAAAGGGCCGCGGGCGAGATGGTCTGGATGATGCGCAACGTGGTCGAGCACGGTACCGGAACACGCGCGAGCCTCGGTGAACGGCCAGCGGCCGGCAAGACCGGCACCACGCAGGCGGCGCGGGATGCCTGGTTCATCGGCTTCACCCGGGACTACGTGACCGGGGTCTGGATGGGCTACGACAACAACACACCCCTGAAGGGTGTCTCGGGCGGCGGCCTGCCGGCCGACATCTGGCGCGAGACCATGCTGCGGGTCGAGGACGGCCTGCCGATGCGCCCGCTGCCGGAACTGGAGCCCCGCGCCCCGCTCCCGGTGCCGAACCTGCCCAGCCCGTCGCAGATGGTCGAGAATGTCGGGCAGACCGTGCAATCCGTGGTTCGCGACGTGCTCGGAGGGCTTTTCGGGAGCAACTGACGAGGAAAACCGGGGACCGACGCGTTTCCGGTGAACAAAGCGCGCTTGATGCGGGCATAACCATCTCATAAACCGCAGCCATCATTACCAGGGGGGCGAGGATGCCGGAGGGACTCATGCGCGGGAAACGGGGCCTGATCATGGGCCTCGCCAATGACAAGTCCATCGCCTGGGGCATCGCGCAGGCCTGCCACGAGGCCGGGGCGGAACTTGCCTTCACCTATCAGGGAGAGGCGCTCGGCAAGCGCGTCCGTCCGCTCGCCGAGAGTCTCAGCTCCGGGATCGTGCTGCCCTGCGACGTGGCCGACGAGGCTTCGGTCGATGCGACCTTCGCCGCGCTCGGGGAGAGCTGGGACGGGCTCGACTTCATCGTCCATGCGATCGGCTTCTCCGACAAGAACGAGCTGCGCGGCAGCTACACCGAGATGACGACCGCGGCGAACTTCACCCAGACGATGCTGATCTCGGTCTATTCCTTCACCGCGGTCGTGCGCCGGGCGGCGGCGATGATGAAGGACGGCGGGTCCTGCCTGACGCTGACCTATTACGGCGCCGAGAAGGTCATGCCGCATTACAACGTCATGGGCGTCGCCAAGGCCGCGCTGGAGGCGAGCGTCAAGTACATGGCGATGGACCTCGGGCCGAGGAACATCCGGGTCAACGCGCTCTCGGCCGGGCCGATCAAGACGCTGGCGGCCTCGGGCATCGGCGATTTCCGCTACATCATGAAGTGGAACGAGCTGAACTCGCCGCTGCGCCGCAACGTCACCCAGGCCGACGTGGGCAAGTCCGCGCTCTATCTCCTGTCGGACCTCTCGTCGGGCGTGACGGGCGAGAACCTGCACGTCGACGCGGGCTACCACGTCGTCGGCATGAAGGCCGAGGACGCGCCGGACATCGACGTGGTGTCGGGCCGCAGGGAGGCGTGACCGCGATGAGCGACCGGCTCCCGCACGAGAAGGGGTTCCACGTCAGCTGGGACCAAGTGCATCGCGACAGCCGCGCGCTGGCCTGGCGGCTCGACAGGCAGGGACCGGAGGGCGGCGAGTGGCGCGCGATCGTCGCGATCACGCGGGGCGGCCTCGCGCCGGCGATGATCATCGCGCGCGAACTCGACATCCGCCTCGTCGATACGATCAGCGTCAAATCCTACAACTGGCAGGAACAGGCGCCGGCCTCGGTCCTGAAAGCCCCCGACCCCGATCTGATGCGCGACGGCGAGGGGATTCTGGTCATCGACGATCTCGTGGACACGGGCAAGACGCTGGAACTCGTCCGCGATCTCTACCCGAAGGCGCATTTCGCCACGGTCTACGCGAAGCCGCAGGGCCGCCCGCTGGTCGATACCTATATCACCGAGGTGAGCCAGGACACCTGGATCTTCTTCCCCTGGGACATGGCGCTCCAGTATGTGGAGCCGTTCCGCGGGAGCTAGCCGCTCCGCCGGATGCCGCCAGCCCGGCCCCTGCGCCGCGAGATCGTGATCCGTTCGCGGCTTCGGTTCCGAACCGGCGAACAATCGCGGTTCGGCGGACCGGACAGTTTCGCCGAATCTTGCATTTTGACAGGATATTCGCCTATTGTTCCTCACTCACGGGGAGGAAGCGATGTCGCGACAGCGCATATCGTCGAGCAGGCTCGACGACGCCGCGCGCGCCGGCTGGCTGTACTATATCGCCGGGAAGACGCAGGACGAGATCGCAACGCATATGGGGATCTCGCGCCAGGCGGCGCAGCGGCTCGTTTCGCTCGCGATGTCCGAGCGGCTGGTGCGCGTCTGGATGGAACATCCGATCGCCCGCGGCCTCGATCTGGCGGCGCGGCTTCGCGACAGGTTCGGCCTCGTCCAGGTCGAGGTGGTTCCGACCGATCCGGGGTCCGAGGGCGGCACCGCCGGGCTCGCCGAGGCCGGCGCCTCCGAGATCACCCGCTGGCTGAAGCAGGAGCGGCCGATCGTGATGGCGGTCGGCACCGGGCGCACGCTCAAGGCGGCGGTCGATCACCTGCCGCCGATCAGCTGCCCCATGCACCGGATCGTCTCCCTGACCGGGAACATCGGGCCTGACGGCTCGGCGGCCTATTACAACGTGATCTTCTCAATGGCCGAGGCGGTCGATGCCCGGCACTACCCGATGCCGCTGCCCGTCTTCCTCGGCGGTCCCGAGGAACGGACCCTGATGCACGGGCTCGGCATGATCCGCACGACCATGGACCTCGCCGCCGCCGCCGACGTGGCCTTCGTCGGCGTGGGCGAGATGGACGAACGCGCGCCCCTACTGCTCGACGGCTTCCTGACCGAGGCGAAACTCTCCGAGATGCGCGCCGCCGGGGCGAAAGGCGAGATCTGCGGCTGGATCTATGACGCCGATGGCGCATTATTGAAAGGGGGCCCCGGCGCGGAGACCGCGAGCGCGCCGATCCCCGACCGGAACCGCGCCCGCGTCATCGCGCTCGCCAAGGGTCCGCGCAAGGTTGGTCCGCTCGCGGCGGCGATACGGGGACGGCTGATCAACGGACTGATCACGGACGAAACCACCGCCGAGGCGCTGCTGCGCGGCGCCTGAGCACGGGGCGCGCTCGCAGCCTCCAGTAAATATTTGCTCGATCGACGGGCGAATGCTCGATTCCTGTTGACAGGCGCCGGATAAGGCGCGACATTCTGACCAATCAGAAAGCCGAGCGAACAATGTTCGGGCGATTGGGAGGATACATGCGAGTTTTCACGCTTCCGATGGGGGCGGAGTCCGCGTGCGCGTCGGACACTGCGCTGCCCTGTCATTCCCTGTCCAGATCATCGAGTTGTCAGCGGCTCACCCGCGCCTGACCGCACGGGCACGAATCCCGTTGACAGAAATCATCACTCGCTGTATTAAAATTTTACGCGAGTAAAAAATAAACCTAACGAATGCACCACACGGAGGAGCGCGCATGAGATATCGCCTCGAAATCCCGATCCTTGCCGCCTTGGGCACCTGCACCGCGCTGACCGGCGCGCTGGCTGGCGAGATCACCATCGCAACGGTCAACAACGGCGACATGATCCGGATGCAGGGGCTGACGTCGGAATTCACGGCGGCGCATCCCGATGTCACGGTGAACTGGGTGACGCTCGAGGAGAACACGCTGCGCGAGCGGGTGACGACCGACATCGCGACCGGCGGCGGACAGTACGACATCCTGACCATCGGCAATTACGAAGTGCCGATCTGGGGCAAGCAGGGCTGGCTGGTGCCGCTCGAATTCGACGCCGACTATGATGCCGACGACCTTCTGCCCGCGATCCGGGGCGGGCTCAGCGTCGATGACAAGCTCTACGCCGCGCCGTTCTACGGCGAGTCGGCGTTCCTCATGTACCGCACCGATCTCTTCGAGGCGGCCGGCCTCACCATGCCCGAGGAGCCGACCTGGGAGTTCATCGGCGAGGCGGCGCGCAAGATCACCGACGCCTCGAACGGCGTCGCGGGCATCTGCCTGCGCGGCAAGGCGGGCTGGGGCGAGAACATGGCGCTGATCGGCTCCATGGCCAACAGCTTCGGCGCGCGCTGGTTCGACGAGGAGTGGGCGCCGCAGTTCGACCAGCCGGAGTGGCAGGCGGCGCTGCAGTTCTACGCCGATCTGATGAAGGACGCCGGCGCGTCCGGCGCGTCCTCGGCCGGGTTCAACGAGAACCTGACCATGTTCCAGCAGGGCCGCTGCGGGATGTGGGTCGATGCGACCTCGGCGGGGTCCTTCGTCTCCAACCCCAATGACTCGACCGTCGCCGACAAGGTCGCCTACACGATCTTCCCGAACAAGGAAGGCGTCGACAACCACGGCAACTGGCTCTGGTCCTGGAACCTCGCGATCCCGGCCTCGTCCAAGAACCAGGAAGACGCGAAGACCTTCATCACCTGGGCGACCAACAAGGCCTATACCGAGTTGGTGGCGGAGAAGGAGGGCTGGTCCAACGTGCCGCCGGGCACGCGTACCTCGCTCTACGAGAACCAGAACTATCTCGACGCGGCCGCCTTCGCGGGACCGACCAAGGCGGCGATGGACGCGGCCGACATCACCAAGCCGACGGTCCAGCCGGTGCCCTATACCGGCGGGCAGTTCGTCGCGATCCCGGAGTTCCAGTCGATCGGCACCACGGTCGGCCAGCTCTTCTCCGCGGTCGTCGCCGGACAGTCCTCCGTCGAGGACGCGCTGGCGCAGGCCCAGTCCTCGACTGAGCGCGAGATGCGCCGCGCCGGCTACTGAGTACTCCCCCAAGGAGTAACACCTGCTGCCCGGGAATTCTCCCGGGCGGCCCTTTCCCACAGCCCGTCCGTCCGCGAGGGAGTCCCCCATGGCCACCCGGCAGACCGAATCCATCGCCCGCTTCATGCGGATGCCCGCGATCATCCTGCTTCTGATCTGGATGGCCGTACCGCTCGCGATGACGGTCTATTTCTCATTCCGCTACTACAATCTGCTCAATCCGGCCGCCGGCGGCTGGGCGGGCTTCGAGAACTATTCCTACTTCCTGAGTGATCCGGCCTTCTGGCAGGCGATCCGCAACACGCTCGCGATCGTGCTCGGCGTGCTCGCGATCACCGTGATCGGCGGCATTGCCATCGCAATGCTGATCGACCAGCCGATCTACGGACAGGGGATCGTGCGGATCCTGGTGATCTCGCCCTTCTTCGTCATGCCCCCGGTCGCCGCGCTCATATGGAAGAACATGATCCTGCACCCGGGCTATGGGGTCTTCGCCGATGTCTCGCGCTTCTTCGGCCTGCAGCCTGTGGACTGGTTCGCCGCCTTTCCGCTCTTCTCGATCATCATCATCGTCGCCTGGCAGTGGCTCCCGTTCGCGACGCTGATCCTGCTCACCTCGCTTCAGTCGCTCGACAGCGAGCAGAAGGAAGCCGCCGAGATGGACGGCGCCGGTATCCTCGCGCGCTTCTGGTATCTGACGCTGCCGCATATGGCGCGCGCGATCACCATCGTGGTGCTGATCCAGACGATCTTCCTGCTCGGTGTCTACGCGGAGATCCTCGTCACCACGAATGGCGGCCCGGGATATGCCTCGACCAACCTGCCCTTCCTCATCTATCGCGCGGCGCTCCTCAATCAGGATGTCGGCGGCGCGGCGGCGGGCGGCGTGGTGGCGGTGATCCTCGCCAATATCGTCGCGATCTTCCTGATGCGCCTCGTCGGCAAGAACCTGGATTGAGGTGAAATCATGGCACGCGCCGTAACAACCCGTACCAAGCTCGGCTTCACCGCCGCCGCCTGGATCGTCGCCCTGCTGATCTTCTTCCCGATCCTCTACACGATCATCACCTCGCTCAAGACCGAGCCGGAGGCGATCGCAGGGCTGGACCTCATCCCGTCCTTCACGCTGGAGAGCTACCGCGAGGTGCAGAACCAGCAGAACTACATCCGGCCGTTCATGAACTCGGTCATCCTCGCGGTCGGCTCGACAATTCTCGCCCTGATCGTCGCGATCCCCTGCGCCTGGGCGATGGCCTTCTCGCCCACGAAGCGCACCAAGGACGTGCTGATGTGGATGCTTTCGACCAAGATGATGCCGGCCGCCGCCGTGCTCGTCCCGATCTACCTGATCTTCCTCAGGACCGGGCTCATGGACACGCGCTTCGGCCTGACCGTGCTGTTGATGCTCATCAACCTGCCGATCGTGGTCTGGATGCTCTACACCTACTTCCGCGAGATCCCGGGCGAGATCCTGGAGGCGGCGCGGATGGACGGGGCCGGGCTCTGGGAGGAGATCTGGCACATCCTGACGCCGATGGCGGTGCCGGGCATCGCATCGACCCTGCTTCTCAACATCATCCTGGCCTGGAACGAGGCCTTCTGGACCATCCGCCTGACGACCACGACGGCGGCGCCGCTGACGGCCTTCATCGCGAGCTTCTCGTCACCCCAGGGCCTGTTCTGGGCCAAGCTCTCGGCGGCCTCGGTCATGGCCATCGCACCGATCCTGATCATGGGCTGGTTCAGCCAGAAACAGCTGGTGCGCGGCCTGACGTTCGGCGCGGTCAAGTAAGAATCCGGAGGAATTTCAAGTGGGCAATATCGTACTACGCGACGTCAACAAGTCCTTCGGGCCGGTCACGATCATTCCGAAGATCAATCTCGAAATCGAGAACGGCGAATTCGTCGTCTTCGTCGGCCCCTCGGGCTGCGGCAAGTCAACGCTTCTGCGGCTGATCGCCGGGCTCGAGGACACGACGGGCGGCACGATCATGATCGATGGCCGCGACGTGACGCACGAGCCGCCGGCGAAGCGCCAGCTCGCCATGGTGTTCCAGTCCTACGCGCTCTATCCGCACATGACGGTGGCGAAGAACATCGCCTTCCCGCTCAAGATGGCGGGCGAGAGCCAGGAGGAGATCGACAAGAAGGTCTCGAACGCCGCGCGCATCCTGAACCTCGCCAACTATCTCGAACGCAGGCCCGGCCAGCTCTCGGGCGGCCAGCGCCAGCGCGTCGCGATCGGTCGCGCCATCGTGCGCCAGCCCTCGGCCTTCCTCTTCGACGAGCCGCTGTCGAATCTCGACGCGGCGCTTCGCGGCACCATGCGGCTCGAGATCTCCGAACTGCACCAGTCGCTCGGCAAGACGATGATCTACGTCACCCACGACCAGGTCGAGGCGATGACCATGGCCGACAAGATCGTGGTCCTGAACGCCGGCAACATCGAGCAGGTCGGCTCGCCGCTCGACCTCTACCGCGCGCCGAAGAACCGCTTCGTCGCGGGCTTCATCGGCAGCCCGACGATGAATTTCGTCGAAGGCCCCGAGGCCGGCAAGCACGGCGCCCATACGATCGGCGTGCGGCCCGAGCATTTCAGTGTCTCCACCTCCCCGGTCGAAGGCGGCTGGAAGGGTACCGTCGGCGTCGCCGAACATCTCGGCTCCGACACCTTCTCCCATGTCGAGACCGAGGGACAGGGCACGATCAATGTCCGCTCTTCCGGCGAGGTCGCGGTTTCCCACGGCGACACCGTCTGGCTCAGCCCCCATCCGGAGCGCATCTACCGCTTCGATCCTCAAGGGATGGCTATCTGATGCGACTTGAAGGCAAATCCGCCCTGATCACCGGCGCCGCCCGCGGAATCGGCGCCGCCTTCGCCAAGGCCTATGTCGCGGAGGGCGCGACGGTCGCCATCGGTGACATCGCGCTCGACCGCGCCGAGGAGACGGCGGCCGCCATCGGCTCGGGCGCCTACGCGGTCCAACTCGACGTGTCCGACCAGGGCTCGATCGACGCCGCCATCGCGGCGGTGGTCGAGCGCGCCGGCGGGCTCGACATCCTGATCAACAACGCCGCCCTCTTCGACGCGCACAACATCGTCGACATCACGAGGGCGAGCTACGACAAGCTCTTCTCGGTCAATGTCGCCGGCACGCTCTTCACGATGCAGGCGGCGGCGCGGCAGATGATCGCGCAAGGCCGGGGCGGCAAGATCATCAACATGGCGAGCCAGGCTGGCCGCCGGGGCGAAAGCCTCGTCGCGGTCTATTGCGCGACCAAGGCGGCGGTGATCTCGCTCACGCAATCCGCCGGGCTGAATCTCATTCAGCACGGGATCAACGTGAACGCCATCGCGCCGGGCGTGGTCGACGGCGAGCACTGGGAACATGTCGACTCGATGTTCGCGAAACTGGAGGGCAAGAAGCCCGGCCAGAAGAAGGCCGAGGTCGCCGCCGGCGTCCCCGCCGGCCGTTTCGCCACGCCCGAGGATCTCACGGGCATGGCGGTCTTCCTCGCCTCCGACGAGGCCAACTACATTCTCGCCCAGACCTACAACGTCGACGGCGGGCAATGGATGAGCTGAACCGGGAGTTCTGACATGGACCTGGGTCTCTCCGACAAGGTGGCGGTCATCACCGGCGGCAGCGCCGGGATCGGCCTCGGCGTCGCACGGTGTTTCGCCCGCGAGGGCACCCGTGTCGTCCTCGCCGCGCGCGACCGCGAGCGCGTGGCCGGCGCCGCGCGCGACATCGCCGAGGAATTCGGCACCGAGGCGCTCGGCCACCCCTGCGACGTGGCGACGGCGGAGGGCTGCGACAGCCTCATCGACGCCGCGCGCGAAGCCTTCGGCGGCGTCGATATCCTGGTCAACAACGCCGGGACCGGCTCGAACGAGACCATTCTCGACGCGCCCGACGACAAGTGGCAGTCATACTGGGACCTGCATGTGATGGCCGCCGTCCGCCTCGCCCGCGGGCTCGCGCCGATCATGGCCGAGCGCGGCGGCGGCGCGATCCTCAACAACGCTTCGATCTGCGCCGTGCAGCCGCTCTGGTACGAGCCGATCTACAACGTGACCAAGGCCGCCCTGCTCATGCTCTCGAAGAACATGGCGACCGAGTTCATCCCCATGGGCATCCGCGTCAACACGGTGAATCCCGGCCTGATCCTGACGCCGGACTGGATCAAGACGGCGAAACAGCTCTCGGCGGACACCGGCGGCGACTGGGAAGGCTATCTGCAATCGGTCGCCGACGAACATGCGCCGATCCGGCGTTTCGGCACGGTGGAGGAACTCGCCGACTTCATGGTGTTCCTCTGTTCGCCGCGCGCCTCCTACGTCTCCGGCTCCGTTCACCATGTCGATGGCGGCATGCTCCGCTCCATATAAGACTACGAGGAAGCACCCGATGCCAACCAATGCGATCCCGCTCTCGCTCGCCAATCTCGACAAGCTGCCGTCCGGGGTCGAGCGCCCCGCCTACGCGCGCGGCGATCTTTCGGCGGGAATCCTGCATTTCGGGATCGGCAACTTCCACCGGGCGCATCTGCAGGTCTATCTCGACCGGCTGATGAACGCGGGCCGCGACAAGGATTTCGCGATCCTCGGCGCCGGCGTCACGCCCTATGACGTGAAGATGCGCGACGCGCTCGAAGGGCAGGACTGGCTTTCGACCGTGGTCGAGCAATCGGCGGCGGTCTCGGCCGCGCGCGTGACCGGGGTGATGACCGACTTCATCCCGCCGATGGAGGGGGCCGCGATCATCAAGGCGCTCTCCGACCCCGCCATCCGCATCGTTTCGCTGACCGTGACCGAGGGCGGCTATTTCGTGAACCCGGCGCTCGGCAAGTTCGACCCGGAGCATCCGGCGATCGTGGCCGACGCGCGGAACCCCGACGATCCGAAGACCGTCTTCGGCCTCATCCTCGCCGGGCTCAAGGCGCGCCGCGCCGCCGGGATCGAGCCCTTCACCGTCATGTCCTGCGACAACGTTCCCCATAACGGCAAGGTCTGCCGCGACGCGGTGGCGGGTCTCGCGGAGGCGCAGGACAGCGATTTCGCCGCCTGGGTCCGCGAGAGCGTGGCCTTCCCGAATGCGATGGTGGACCGGATCGCGCCCGCGACCTCGGACCGCGAGCGCGGGATCGTGCGCGACGAATTCGGCATCGAGGACGCCTGGCCGGTGTTCTGCGAGGACTTCCTGCAATGGGTGGTCGAGGACAATTTCCCCGCCGGCCGCCCGGCCTTCGACGAGGCGGGCGCGGAATTCGTCGAGGACGTGACCCCCTGGGAGATGATGAAGATCCGCATCCTGAACGGCGGGCACGCGATCATCGCCTATCCCGCGGGCCTTCTCGACATCCATTTCGTGCATGAGGGGATGGAGCACCCGCTGGTCCGCGCCTTCCTCCAGAAGGTCGAGCGCGACGAGATCATCCCGATCGTGCCGCCGGTGCCGAACACCGACCTCGACGGCTATTTCCAAAAGGTCGAGGAACGCTGCCTCAATCCGAAGATCGGCGACACGATCCGCCGGCTCTGCCTCGACGGGTCGAACCGGCAGCCGAAGTTCATCATTCCCTCGATCGCCGATCGGCTGGAAAAGGGTCTGCCGGTCGACGGGCTCGCGCTCGAAAGCGCGCTCTGGTGCCGCTATTGCGCCGGGACAACCGATTCCGGCGCGGTGATCGAGCCGAACGATCCGAACTGGGAGCGCCTGACGGCGGTCGCCAAGGAGGCGAAGTCCGATCCGATGGCCTGGCTCGGGATGAAGGACATCTACGGCTCGACGGCGGACTCCCCGGCGTTCCGGAAATCCTTCGCCGACTGGCTCGGCCTGCTCTGGCGCGAAGGGACGGTCGCCACCCTTCAGCGCTACCTGGGCTGAGCGGTGACCGGGGGCGCGCCGCTCGTCATCTTCGACTGCGATGGTGTGCTCGTGGACAGCGAGCCGATCGCGATGGCGGTGCTGCTCGAGACGATCCGCGCCCAGGGGCTCGAGATCGATCCGGCCCAGGGCTACGAGCTCTTTCTCGGCCGAAGCCTCGCCAGCGTCGGACAGATGCTGGCCGAGGATTTCGGCGTGAAGCTCGACCCGCTCGCGCTCGAGGAGATGCGCCAGCGGCTCTACGCGCGGTTCCGCGCCGAGCTGAAGCCAACGCCGCGCACCCCGGAGGTTCTGGCCGCGCTCACCGCGCCCTTCTGCGTCGCCTCGTCGAGCCAGCCGGAGCGGGTGGAGCTTTCGCTGCGGCTGACCGGGCTCTGGGAGCATTTCGACGGCAAGCTCTTCAGCGCGACCATGGTCAGCCACGGCAAGCCGGCGCCGGATCTTTTCCTTCTAGCGGCCGAGCGCATGGGCTATGATCCGGCCAACTCCCTGGTCGTGGAGGACAGCGCGGCCGGCATTCGCGCGGCGCAGGCGGCGCGCATGCGGGTCGCAGGCTACACCGGCGGTGGTCATGCGCGGAACACGGAACATGAAGCGCGCCTGCGGGCCCTCGATCCGGACTGGATCATCGGTGACATGCGCGAATTGCCGAGGCTTCTGCGCCACTGGCAGTGAGGCTCCATGACGCCTCTGCTGGCCGCGATCGACGTGGGCACCGGGAGTGCCCGGGCCGGGATCTTCACGCTCACCGGCCAGCTTCTCGGCCGGGCGGAGCAGCCGATCGAGACGCGCCGCCTCTCCCCGACCGTGGCGGCTCAGGACAGCGAGCAGATCTGGCGCGCCTCGGCCTCCGCGCTCCGCGCCGCGGTCGCCGAGGCGGGTGTCAGGGCGGAGGAGGTCGAGGCGCTCGCCTTCGACGCGACCTGTTCGATCGCCTTCCGCGCCCCGGATGGCGCGCCGGTCGGCATCCTGCCCGGCGAGGCACCGCGCTGGGACACGATCCTCTGGCTCGACCATCGCGCCGCGGCGGAGTCCGCCGAGTTCAGCGCGACCGGGCATCCGGCGCTTCGCTACCTCGGCGGCAACATGCCGCCGGAGATGGCGCCGCCGAAGCTGCTCTGGGTCAAGCGCCACATGCCGGCGGCCTGGGCGCGGACCGGGCTGATCCTTGATCTCGCGGATTTCCTCGGCTGGCGCGCGACAGGCTCCATGCGGCGCTCACACTCCGTCCTCACCTGCAAATGGTCCTACCTCGGCGCCACCGGCGGCTGGCCGCGGGATTTCTTCGCAGCGGTGGGGCTCGACGATCTCGCGGACCGCGCCGGTATCGAACCGGCTCCGGCGGCCGTCGGCGAGCCGGTCGGGCGGCTGTCGATCGGCGCGGCGTCGGATCTCGGCCTGCCACCTGGGCTCCCCGTCGGCGCCGGTCTGGTAGACGCCTATGCAGGCGCGCTCGGAGTGCTTGGGGCGGAACGCCCAGGGGACGCGGCGCTGATCGCGGGAACATCGACCTGCCTGCTCGCGGTCACTCCGGACCCGCCGTTCATTCCGAGCGCCTGGGGTCCCTTCGCGGACGCGGTCCTGCCGGGCGCCGCCGCGATCGAGGTCGGCCAGTCGGTATCCGGCGCGATGCTCGACCGGTTGCTCGCCCCACCCGGCGCGCCGGCCCCGACGGCGGAACTGCGCGCGCGGGTGACGGCGAGGCTGCGCGAACTGCGCGCCGAGACGCCGGATCTCGCGCCAGAGATCCAGATCCTGCCCGATTTTCTCGGCAACCGCGCGCCGCTCGGCGATGCGCGGGCGCGCGGCACCATCACCGGGCTCGACATGGGCGGGGATTTCGATTCGCTCTGCCGGCTCTACTGGCGCGGCGCGGTCGCCCTCGCGGTCGGGCTTCGCGAGATGATCGCGCATCTCGGCGGGCATGGGCTGACCGTGGACCGGCTGCTTCTCGCCGGGGGGCATGCCCGGGACAGCATCCTGACCGGGCTCTACGCCGATGCGACCGGGCTCAAGCTGATCGAACCGCGGGATGATCCGGTGCTGCTCGGCACCGCGATGGTCGCCGGGGTCGCCGCCGGCCGATATGCCGACACGAGGGCGGCCGCCCGGGCGATGGGTGGCGAGGGCCCGGAGCGCGCGCCCGATCCGGCCAACGCAGGCTGGCTTGCCCGGGATGCGAAGGCCTTCGCGCTGATGCGCCGCCACCGCGCGGAGATGGAGGCCTTGCTGCGCCCCCTCTGACGCGCAAGGCAAAAAGAAAGAGCGCCGGAGGTCCAGCGCTCTCATGCCCGTCTGATCAGCATCGACCCGGACGCAAGGCCGGCCACGAAGGCCGACCGCGCTGACCTGGGCGCGAACTCAGGCGGCGACGCGTCCTCCGAGCACGTCATCGACATGCTCCTGCGCCTGGCCCTCGTCGATTCCATTCACCGCCGCGACCTCGCGGGTCAGCCGCTCCAGCGCCGCCTCATAGAGTTGACGCTCGGAATAGGACTGCTCGCGCTGATCGTCCGAGCGATGCAGATCGCGCACGACCTCGGCGATCGAGATCAGATCGCCCGAATTGATCTTCTGCTCGTATTCCTGCGCCCGGCGCGACCACATCGCGCGCTTGATCCGGGCCCGCCCCTTCAGGGTCTCCATCGCCTTGCCGACCGTGTCCACCGAGCTGAGCGGCCGCATGCCGACGGAACTCGCCTTCGCCGTCGGCACGCGAAGCGTCATCTTGTCCTTGTCGAAGGAGATCACGAACATTTCCAGGCGGAGCCCGGCGACTTCCTGTTCGTCGATCGATACGATCCGGCCTACCCCGTGAGCCGGATAGACAACGAAATCGTTCGGGCGAAACTCGGTCGCCTTCTTGGTCTTGCTCATGTTGGCGTCTAATCCTTACTGACTACGGGCGGCCACCTTCGCCGGTACACCGCAGCGACAAATTCCGCGCCGGTTGCTCATCGTGCAACCTGCTCGGAATTGACTGACTCGGCAGACCGGCTACAGGCTGTTTGGCCTCAGCCTTGACCACGTGACCATTTGTGCAACTGCATATAGCACAAACACAGCCAAAAGGGAAGGGACAGGCACGCAATCGCTGCCCCGCGGGAGTTCAGAAACGTTCCCGCGGGGAAAGAGGACCGCGGGCGCGAACTCTGGTTCAGCCGCCCTCGCCCGGCGCTTCGGAGAAGTATTTCTCGCGCTTGTTGGGCTCGCCGTCGCGCTCCTCCGCCTCCGGGAGCGGGTCGCGACGGGTCGCAAGCACGGGCCATTGCTCGGAGTACTTGCGATTGAACTCGACCCATTCCTCGAGATCGGGCTCGGTATCCGGCCGGATCGCATCGGCCGGGCATTCCGGTTCGCAGACGCCGCAGTCGATGCACTCGTCCGGGTGGATGACAAGCATGTTCTCGCCTTCGTAGAAGCAATCTACCGGGCAGACCTCGACGCAGTCCGTGTACTTGCAGGCGATGCAATTGTCGGTGACGACGTATGTCATGGCTCAGGGCCTCGATTCATTGTCCTCATGATCCGCAAAGCCTGTCACACTCCGCGAAAGGGTATTTAACAGGCTACCGTTCGGGATCAAGGGTCCCTGCGGTGTCCGGTTGTGGTTCCTCAAGGTCGAGGTAGAGTTCGCGCGCCTCCGTCGCAGGTCCGCGCCGGGAGCCGAGCGCCACCACCCGGATCACCCGGACCCGTGATCCCTGGACGAAACTCAGCCCGTCTCCGGGCCGGACCGGCGCCGCGGGCTTGGTCACGCGGGAGCCGTTCACCCGGATGCCACGCGCCACCGCCTCGGCGGCGAGACCGCGGCTCTTGAAGAATCGCGCCTGCCAGAGCCATTTGTCGAGACGCATCGACGCCGGTCGGGTCTCGCTCGGCATCACGCGCTCACCGCGGGCCCGTCATTCCCCGCGCCATCATTCCCGCAGTTTCAACGACATCAGCGCGGCGAAGGGGTTGTCCGGATCGACCGGACGTTCCGGGCGCTCCGCCCGGCGCGGCCGGTGCTGCTGTTCGCCCTGCTTGCGCTCGGGCTTGCCCTTGCCATGCTTCGGCCGGCCGCCCTGGTGATCGCCGCCCTTGCGGTTGCCGTCGCGGTTGCCCTCCCGGTTGCCGTCGCGCTCGCCCTGGTTGCGATTCCCGGCCTTGCCGCGGCGCTCGTGCCCGGCGCCATCAGCGCCGTGGTGCCGGCCCTGCCCGGCCCGGGCCGGCCGCTGCCGGGGGGCGCGGACGAAGGTGTAGTAGCTCTCGACCTCGAGCGATTCGAGCGGCGCTTCCTCCGCCTGCGCGGAGGGGGAGATCGGCGGCTCCGAGGGGACGGGCGTTTCGACCGGCGGATCGTCGGGCACGGGCGTCTCCGCCGGGGGTTCCTCGACGGGCGGGGTCACCGGAACCTCCGCCGGCGGATCGATCGGGTCCTCGGTGGGCGTGGTCGGCGGCGCCTCGTAGGGCTCCTCGATCGGCGTCTCGGCCGGAGCGTCGCCCGGAATCTCGGTCGGCGTTTCGGCGGGGACATCCGCCGGCACTTCGTCCGGCGTCTCCCCCGGCGCGGCCGCCATCTCGGGGGGCGTGGCGGGTGGTGTCTCGGACGGCACGTCCGCCGGTGTCTCGGACGGCACGTCCGGCGGTGCCTCGGCCGGGGCGTCGGCCGGCACCTCGGCCGGTGCATCGCCGGGAACATCAGCCGGAACCACGTCGGGTGTCTCGCCCCCGCCCGCGCTGGCGGCCTCGGCCGGCTTCGGGGCGCGCCGTTTCGGCCGGGTGCCCTCTGTCGCGGTATAGCCCATGCCGCGCATCAGCCCCGCGAACTGTTCGAGGCTGAGCCCGGTGATCGACAGCATGTCCGCCGATGCCTCGAACCCCGCGCGGGCGTCGAGACCCCGGATCATGTCCGCGAGGCGTTCCAGCATGTCGATCCGGATCGCGCGCTCCCCGGCGAGCCGGTAGCCGGCGCGGGCGTAGTACCCCCCGGGCGCGCCCTGAACGGCGGGAACGGTGACGAGGCCGGGCGGCGGCGCCTCGGGGAAGACGTCGAAACCCTCGCTCAGCGACCAGAGCACCAGCCGGAGCCGCGTCACGGCGGGTTTCAGCATCAGCGGCTGGAAGATCGTGTACTGGCCGAATCGGACCCCGTGCTTGCGGAGCCCGGCGCGCTGTTCCTGATCCAGCGATTTCACATCCTCGGCCACGTCGCCGCGCGGCAGAACGCCCAGCGCCTCGACGAGCCGGAAGGCGATGCCGCGCGCCATGCCCGACAGCGACTCGTCGTCGCGGAGCGCGATCAGAGGCTGGAACAGCGCCGCGCTCTTGCGGTCGATCCAGTGGCCGAGACGGCGCTTCACCTTCTCGGCGATCTGCGGGTCCGCGCCTTCCTCCACGAAGGCCTCGATCTGGGGCGAGAGCACATCGCCGCCGGTGACGAGCTTGCCGACGGCGTGCTCGCCCCACATCAGGCCGCCCTGTTCGGTCACGTCGATCTCGGTGTCGGGGGCGTTGTAGAACTTGTCCGCCCGCAGGTTCAGCGCAGGCGCCAGCGCCGCGAGGCCGGCGGCGCGCAATGTCCGCGCCTCTTCCGCCGAGGCCGAGGGGTCGAGCTGAAACCGGAACCCTTCGAGCCGGCCGATGAACTGGTCATCGATCGTGACTTCACCGTCTTCGGTCACCGTGGCCACGAGGCCCTCCCTCTGCTTCAACCGCCGCATCAAGATGCTCGTGCGCCGATCGACAAATCGCTGGGTCAGCCGCGCGTGCAGCGCGTCCGACAGGCGGTCTTCTACCGCACGGGTTTCCTCTCGCCAATGGTCCGTGTCATCGACCCAGCCCTTTCTCTGGGCCACATAGGTCCAGGTGCGGATATAGGCGAGCCGTTTCGACAGGGTATCGATATCGCCCTCGGCCCGGTCGATGCGCCGTATCTGCGACGCGAGCCAGTCGGTCGGGATGCCGCCCTCCTCGCGCAGGAATTCGTGCAGCCGGGCGCAGAGGTTCGCATGTTCCTGAAGCGAGACCTTGCGGAAATCCGGAACCCGGCACACGTCCCAGAGAAGCCGGGTCTCCACCGGCCCGCGCAGGCCGCGGATGTCCGGCATCTCGGCGAGCGCGCGCAGCGTCAGAAGATCGTCGGCCTCCCGCGCCCGTTGCAGATCCGGCTGGCCCGACGAGGCTTCGAGACTAGCGATCAGCGCCGCCGGAGAGCCGTATTCGAGCGCGGCGTTGCGCCATTGCAGGCGCCGGATCGGCTCGAACCGGTGCCGCTCGATCGCCTCGGCGACGTCCGGGTCGAGCGGGCCGGCCTCGCCGGTCACACCGAACGTGCCGTCGGACATGTAGCGCCCGGCGCGTCCCGCGATCTGCGCGAGTTCCGCGGGCGCGAGATGCCGGTGCCGCCGGCCGTCGAACTTGACGAGGCCCGAGAAGGCGACATGGCTGATGTCCAGATTGAGCCCCATCCCGATCGCATCGGTCGCGACCAGGTGATCCACGTCGCCGTTCTGATAGAGCGCCACCTGCGCGTTGCGCGTGCGCGGGCTGAGCGCGCCCATCACCACGGCCGCGCCCCCCTTCTGGCGGCGGATCAGCTCGGCGATCGCATAGACATCCTCGACCGAGAAGCCGACGATCGCGCTGCGCGCCGGCATCCGGCTGATCTTGCGCGCGCCGGTGTAGCGCAGGTCGGAGAACCGCTCGCGGGACAGAAACCGCGCACCGGGGATCAGATGCGCGATCCGGCCCCGCATCGTGTCGGAGCCGAGAAACAGCGTCTCGTTCAGCCCGCGCGCGTTCAGCAGGCGGTCGGTGAAGATATGCCCGCGATCCGGATCGGCGCAGAGCTGGATCTCGTCCACGGCGAGGAAATCGGCGCCGAGATCGACCGGCATCGCCTCGACGGTGCAGACCCACCAGGCGGCGCGGGGTGGCACGATGCGCTCCTCACCGGTGACGAGCGCCACGACCGAGGGTCCGCGCAGCGCCACGATCCGGTCATAGACCTCGCGCGCCAGCAGGCGGAGCGGCAGGCCGATGACGCCGGTCCGATGCGCCAGCATCCGCTCGATGGCGTAATGCGTCTTGCCCGTATTGGTCGGACCGAGCACCGCCGTGACGCGGGGTTCGCCGTCGAAAGCCATGCGTGCTCCTTCCGATACCCGCCCCGATTCCCGCCCCTGCTCAGAGATCCGCCGTGCCGAGCGACCGCTCGACGCGTTTGATGTGGTCCCGGATGTCGGGCTGGTTCGGATTGATCCGCTCCGCCGCCCTCAACGCGGCGAGCGCGGGCGCGTACTGGCCGGTCTCGCCGAGAATGATGCCGAGCCCGGTCAGCGCCCCGAAATGCCGCGGGTTCAGCGCCAGCGCGTGTTCGATATCGGCCATCGCCAGCGAGAATTCCCCGATCTGGTAGAAGGCCGTCGCCCGCGCGTTCCAGCCCTCGGCGAAATCCGGCGCCAGTTCGGTCAGGGCGGTGAGATGGTCGATCGCGGCGCCATAATTCTCCGCGTGCATCTCCTGGCCCGCCCGGCGCAGCAGCAGATCCATCGCGGGGGAACCCGATCGGGCCCAGAGCCGCTCGATCTCGTTCTGAACCCGCTCCCAGTCGTCCCGGTCGGGCTCGGCGAGTTGCCGGTGGAGATCCTCGAGCTTCGCGGCGCGCGCCTCAGCCGCGCCGACCGCGTCGTCCGGCGCGCCGGTGCGCGCGTCATCGGGTATGGCACCACCGTAGTCGGGCGGGGCGAGTTCCGGCGGATCTGGAGATTCAGGCGCCGGCGCGTCCTGCGCCCGACCCGGAACGGCGGCGGGAACGGTGCCAAGAATGGCGCCGAGAAGGGCGAACGTCACGGCAAGCCCGGACCTTTGTCGCTTTCCTGAACCGCGCATGCACCCTAGATAGTCGTTGAGCCGAGGAAATCGAGGGTCGCCGACCCTCCGCTGGAGTACAGACATGAGCGACGTTGTCGAAGGGGCCGTCAAGGCTCTCAACGCCAAACTGGCCGGGGAGACGCTGGATGGATCGGTCAAGTTCGTGATCCTCGACCAGGGCGCGGTCCGGATCGACGAGAACGGAGCGACGGCCGACGATTCGGACGCGGATTGCGTGATCATCGCGAGCGACGACGTGTTCCGCGCGCTGCTCGACGGCGAGCTCAATCCGACGACCGCGTTCATGTCCGGCAAGCTCCGGATCGAGGGCGACATGGGGCTCGCGATGAAGGTCGGCTCGCTGCTGTCCTGAGCCCGGTCGCCGGAGCTGGATGCGAACATGACGGGCGCCCCCTTCCACGCCGATGTGGCCGCGGCGCCACCGGGCGCGGCCGCGCGCTGGCTCCGGACCCGGGACGGCAAGCGGATTCGCGCGGTCTTCTGGACCGGGGGATCGCGCGGGACGGTGATCGTCCTGCCGGGGCGTACGGAATATGTCGAGAAATACGGCAAGGTCGTCGGACGGCTCACGGCGCGCGGTTTCAGCGTCGCGGTGCTTGACTGGCGCGGCCAGGGGTTGTCGGATCGCGATCCGCCCTTTCCCGAACTCGGGCATGTCGACGACTTTCGCGCCTATCTGCTCGACCTCGACGCGCTGCTCGCCGCCCCGGAGATCGCGGCGGGGCCGAGGCCGATCCTGATGCTCTGTCACTCGATGGGCGGCTGCGTCGGTCTTCGCGCCCTGATCGAGCGCCGCGACTTCGCGGGTTCGATCTTCTCCGCGCCGATGTGGGGGATCCGCGTCGGCCGCGCGGCGGGCCTGCTGGTCAGGCCGCTGACGGGGGCGGTGTCGTGGATCGGTCTCGGGCGAAGGCGGTTGCCGGGCTCCGGTCTCGGCAACCGCGGTGGCGTCGAAGGCAACCCGCTCACCACGGACCTGAACGCCTTTCGGGCCGCGGAGCGTCAGGTCACCCAGCATCCCGAACTCGGCCTCGGACCGCCGAGCATTCACTGGATCTCCGCGGCCTTCCGGGAGATGGCGGCTCTTCGCCGCCTGCCCTCGCCGAGCCACCCGATGCTCGGCTTTCTCGGGTCGGAGGAGCGGGTCGTCGAGCCCCAGGCCGTCATCGCGCGGTTCGGCCAGGCCTCCGACGCCGAACTGGTCCGCTGCCCCGGCGCGCGGCACGAGATCCTGATGGAACGGGAGGAGATCCAGGTACTCGTCTGGTCGCGGATCGACGCTTACCTCGACCGGGTGGCGCCTGCCCAGTCTCTGGCCTCGTCCCCTGCATCGTCTTCGGGCCCGTCTTCGGCCTCGGGCCGCAAGTCGTGACTCTCAGTCCGGCACGTCCGCCAGCAGGTCCAGCGCGGCGGCGTGCAGGCGCGGGTCGCCCGCGGCGATGATCCGGCCGCCCCGGTGCGCCGGCCCGCCCCGCCAGTCGGTCATGACACCGCCCGCGGCTTCGATCACCGCCTGCGGCCCCTGGACGTCATATGGCATGAGCCCCGCCTCGATCACAAGATCGACCTGCCCGAGCGCGACCAGCCCGTAGGCGTAGCAGTCGAAACCATAGCGCGTCAGCCTGACGCGATCGCGCACCGCCTCGAATCCGGCGCGCTCGGCCGGGGTGCCGATCTCCGGGAAGGTCGAGTAGAGGATCGCCTCGCCAAGCTCTGCGCAGGCGCGCGTGGCGAGCGGCCGCTCCGTCCCGCCACGCCGCATCACCGCGCGCCCCAGCCCGCCCATGAAGCGCTCGCCGACATAGGGCTGATCGATCAGCCCCATCAGCGGCTCCTCACCGGCGTTGACCGCGATCAGCGTGCCCCAGGTCGTCGCACCGCTCAGGAACGCGCGCGTCCCGTCGATCGGATCGAGCACCCATGTCAGCCCGCTCTCGCCCGGCCGCGGCCCCAGTTCCTCGCCAAGAATGCCGTCTCCCGGGCGATGCCGCGCGAGATGGGCCCGCATCGCCGCTTCGGCGTCCCGGTCGGCCTGGGTGACCGGGTCGAACCCCTTGTCCGCCTTGTTCTCCGCCCGAAGCTCCGGCGCGCGAAACTGCGTCAGGGAGACACCGGCGGCGATATCGGCCAGCGCCTCGGCCGTCGCCCAGATATCGTCCTTGAGATCGGCCCTCAGTTCCGCGTCGACGTTCATCCGGGAGCCCTCCGCCTCTCACCGCGGGTGAATAGGCCGGAACTCCCGAATCCGTCAACGCCGGCGCGGCGGCCAGTTCAGCTCACGTCGCTCAGGCCACGTCGCTCAGGACACGGGCCAGATCGAACAGGCGCCGGCGCTGCGCCTCGGGGATCGCATAATAGGATCGGACGAGTTCGAGCGCCTCCTTGTCCGCCAGCAGGTCGCCGCGGGTATCCCCCGCCGCCGCGGCCGGGGCGGCATCGTGCGCGGCTTCCTCGCTCTCGAAGCCTTCGAAGAAGAAGCTGATCGAGACATCGAGCGCCTGCGCGATGTCCCAGAGGCGGGAGGCGCTGATCCGGTTCATGCCCGTTTCGTACTTCTGGATCTGCTGGAACTTGATTCCGACCAGATCGCCCAGCTGCTGCTGGGTCATACCCACCATCCAGCGCCGGTGGCGGACCCGTTTCCCGACGTGCACATCAACCGGATGTCTCATCCCAAGCTCCTGTCATATCAATTCGCCCAGCGCCGACCGCGTCGGCTGTGTCAGTAACGTCAAAGCAAGTTTCGTGCCACATTTCGCACACCACGCGCCATGCGTACAGAAAGCTCAATCATAGGTATTTCACCTCTCGCGCGAGCCGACTCGCCCCACAATCCACGCGCGAGTCCTGCGAACCGGCTCCCACCGTAGGGCGTCGCCGTGACGTTTTGCGAACTTCCTTTGCAAAATGCAAATAACTTCGCGCCGCATTCTCGAAATGCCAACCGGACGCGGCCGGCGATGCCGGGTCCCGAGGGACCGCCGGAGCGCCGTGCCACGGCGCCCCCCGCGACAACGAATGACGCGCGAACGACCAAGGTCCGCCGTTTTCGCAGGCGGGTAACGCGGAGCGCCTGCGCGAATCGGCCGCGGGGCTTCCAGAACGCGAGTCTTTCAGGCCAGAATAGCCTCAAAGAAGAGTTCAAGACGGGACAGACAATGGCAGAGGCTCCCACCGCCATCGCGGATTACGGAATGATCGCCGATGGCCGCTCATGCGCCCTGATATCGCGGGACGGGTCCATCGACTGGCTCTGCTGGCCCCGGCTCGATTCACCGGCCTGTTTCGCCGCGCTGCTCGGGACGCGGAAGAACGGCCGCTGGCTGATTCGCCCGACCGGCTCGTACGGGGCGTCGCGGCGCTACGAGCCGCAGACCATGATCCTCGAGACCACGCACGAGACGGAAACCGGCGCGGTCCGGGTCCTCGACTTCATGCCGATGCTGAACGGCACGGCGGCGATCGTGCGCCGGATCGAGGGGCTGCGCGGCCGGGTCGAGATGGAATGCGATCTCGCGATCCGCGCCGACTACGGACGCACCGTCCCCTGGGTCGAACGGCAGGGGGACGAATGGCACGCGATCGCGGGTCCGGACACTTTCATCCTGCGCACCGATGCCGAGCTGCATGGCGAGGACCTGCATACGGTCGGGGTCTTCGAGGTCGCCGAGGGCGAGACCCGCGACTTCGTCCTCGTTCATGGCCGCTCCTACGGCGACGCACCGGTGCGCGTCGATCCGGACGTGGCGCTGGAGACGACGCGCGCCTATTGGGACGCCTTCACCGACCGGATCATGCTGCCGCCGAAGATGCGGCCGGCCTGGCGCGACGCGGTGGTGCGCTCCCTGCTGACGCTGAAGGCGCTCACCTATATCCCGAGCGGCGGAATAGCCGCGGCGGCGACCACCTCGCTTCCGGAAACGATGGGCGGGATACGCAACTGGGACTACCGGTTCTCCTGGCTCCGCGACAGCGCCTTCACGCTGCAGGCCTTCCTCGAAACCGGCCTTCGCCGCGAGGCGCAGGCCTGGCGCGACTGGCTCATCCGCGCCGTGGCGGGCTCGCCCGACCAGGTCCAGATCATGTACGGTCTCGGCGGCGAGCGGGTGCTCACGGAATGGGAAGTGGACTGGCTGCCCGGATTCGGGAACTCGCGACCGGTCCGCGTCGGCAACGCGGCCGCGGACCAGTTCCAGCTCGATGTCTATGGCGAGGTCGCCGATGTGCTGGCGCTCGCCTCGCGGCGCGGGCTGCCGCGTCATCCGCGCCAGAGCGCCTATCGCGACGTGGTCATGGCCTTTCTGGAGAAGGCCTGGCGCGAGCCCGACGAGGGCATCTGGGAGGTGCGCGGCGCACGCCAGCATTTCGTCTATTCCAAGGTGATGGCCTGGGTCGGCTTCGACCGCGGCGCGCAGGGGGCCGAGGCGCGCGGCGAGGTCGCGGAGGCCGCCCGGCTCCGGGCGATCGCCGACGAGATCCACGCGGAGATCTGCGCGAAGGGCTTCAACGCGGAGATCGGCGCCTTCACGCAGTATTATGGCTCCACCACCGTCGATGCGAGCCTCCTGACCCTGCCGCTCGTCGGCTTCCTGCCGCCGAACGATCCGCGCATGACCGGAACGGTGGCGGCGATCGAGCGGGAGCTTTCCTGCGACGGGCTGCTGCTGCGCTACCAGACCGATGGGCACGACGGGCTCGAAGGCCACGAGGGTGTGTTCCTCATCTGCTCCTTCTGGCTCGTCGAGGTCTATGCCCTGCAGGGCCGCATGGACGAGGCGGAGGCGCTGTTCGAGCGGATGCTGGGGCTCGCCAACGACCTCGGGCTGCTCTCGGAGGAGGTGGATCATGCGACGGGGGAGATGCTCGGCAACTTCCCCCAGGCCTTCAGCCATATCGGCCTCGTCATGGCCGCCGTCGCGCTCAGCCGCCGCCGGGCGGGTGACCGGCCGCTGATGCATCAGTAGGCGGCGGCGAACCGGGGCGCCTACTCGGCGGCGAGGCGCGGCGCGGTCGACGCGGAGAAGGACTGGCGCAGCGAGCAGGCGAGTTCCCGCGCCAGCGCCGCGCGGGGACCGGTCGAGCGCACATACATGTTGATCAGATAATCCGGCAGATCCGGCAGCGCGCCACCGTGCCGGATCACCTCGCACCGTTCCGGGATCGCGCCTTCGAGCTGGGCGAAGATCGCCAGATCGGCGGCGACGCTCACCTCGACGGCCTGGCAGGACAGCGAGTCGACCACGAGTTCCCAGTCCACCCCCGCCGCTTCCAGCGCGTCGATCACCGAGCGGCGGAAGACGCAGCGCGAGGTCGAGCCGAACCGGACCGGCCGCGACCGCCAGACCTGCCCGCCCCGCGCGCCGGCCCAGACCAGCGCCTGCCGCGCCAGCGTTTCTCCCCCGGGGTCGAGGGTCTCCTCCGTCGTCAGGATGAGGTCGAGTTCCGACCGGGCGAACCGGTCCTTGAGTTCGACCGTCAGATCGGACTGCAGCAGGACCTTCACGCGGGGATAGTCCTGCGCGAAATGGCGCAGCACCCGCGGGACGTAGGGATACATGATATCCTGGGGCACGCCCAGGGTCAGTTCGCCCTCGAAGGCGGGGTTGGTCATCCGGCCCCAGGCCTCGTCGTTCAGCGCGAGAATCCGGCGCGCATAGCCGAGAAGCTGCTCCCCCTCGGCGGTGAGCGTGACCTGCCGCTGGCCGCGGTCGAGCAGCGAGAGGCCAAGCTGCTCCTCCAGCCGCTTCAACTGCATCGAGACGGCCGATTGCGTGAGGTTCAGCTGCGACGCCGCGCGCGTGACACCGCCCGCGTCCGCGACGGTGGCGAAGGAGCGCAGCGCGGTCAGATCGAGGTTCCTTGCCATATCAATCTCCGTGATGGGTCGCGCCACATATATTCGTTATCAATATGCCTCCGACTCGGGTAAACATCAAGCACGGTGATGCAGCCGAAGTAACCCTTCACATTACCTGATGGAGAAAACCCATGTATGCCCGTACGAACGAACAGTGCGCCGTCCACCAGCCCTGGCCGCGTCCGTCGGTGCGCGGCATCCTGGACTGGCTCGTGGCCCTCGATGCCCGGTACCGGCAGCGCCGGACCCTCGAGACGCTCGATGACCGGATGCTGCGCGATATCGGGGTGACCCGCGCCGAGGTGGAACAGGAAATCCGGCGCCCGCTCTGGTGAGCGCGGCCTGTCCGGATCACGACTGGCCGAAACCGGCGACCCGGTTTCGGTCCTTGATCTGTTCCCCTATGCGCTCCCCTATCTGCTCTGGGCCCGCTCCACGAGTTCCAGCACCACCGGCCCGATATCCTCGACGATCGCATCGACGCCGTCCGCGTTCGGGTGCAGCCCGTCGCCCTGGATGAGCGCGCGCGCCTCCGACTGGCTCCGGCCCTCGGTCAGCCCGGCGAAGAAGGAGGGGTAGAGGATCGCCTCGTGCTCCGCGGCGAGTTCCGAATACATCGCCGAGAATCTGGCCTGATACTCCGGCCCGAAATTGCCGATCGCCGGGACGCCCGCCAGCAGGACCGGCATGCCCCGGGAGGTCACCCGGTCGAGAATCCGGTCCAGATTGGCCCGCGCCGCCTCCGGATCGAGGCCGCGCAGCATGTCGTTCGCCCCGAGTTCCAGGATCATCGCATCCGCGGGCTCGCCCAGCGTCCAGTCGAGCCGCGCGAGCCCTCCCGCCGTCGTGTCGCCCGAGACGCCGGCGTTGACCACTTCCACATCCTCCGCTCCGTTCGCGGCGAGCCATGCGTCGAGCTTCGGCACGAACCCCTCATCGGGCGGCAGTCCGTAGCCCGCGGTCAGCGAATCGCCCAGCGCGATGATTCGAGTTGCCGCCTGGACCGGCAGCATGGACATCGCTGCGACAAAGAGTCCCAGAACCATCCACGCGGTCGAGGCGTTGATCCGCATCTGGCCCAGGAGTCCGCGCCCGAACCCGGGCCCGACCCTGAACCCGAACCTGAGCCCGAGGCTGGACCCGAACCCGGGTCCGGACTTGGAACATCCAAGCTTGGAACCATATGGCCGAACGAGCCGACCCGAACAGGAAATCCGCATGCCGTCTCCGGTAATCGCCCTCGACAATGTCACACTCACCCTCATGGGCAACGCGGGACCGGTCAACATCCTTCGGGACATCTCGCTGATCGTTGAACCCGGCGAGACGCTCGGTCTCGTGGGTCCGTCGGGCTCCGGGAAGTCATCGCTCCTGATGTTGATGGCCGGGCTCGAAGCCGCCACCTCGGGCAGCATCAGCGTGCTCGGGGAGGATCTGACCGCGATGCGGGAGACCGCGCTCGCACGCTTCCGCCGCGGCAATGTGGGCGTGGTCTTCCAGTCGTTCCACCTGATCCCGACGATGACCGCGATCGAGAACGTGGCGACCCCGCTCGAGATCGCAGGCGTGCGGGACGCCTTCGGCCTGGCAGCGATGGAACTCGACGCGGTGGGGCTCAGTTCGCGCCACAACCATTATCCCGCCCAGCTTTCGGGGGGCGAACAGCAGCGCGTCGCCCTCGCCCGCGCGGTTGTCACGCGACCGCGCATCCTTTTCGCGGACGAGCCGACCGGGAACCTCGACGGCGCGACCGGGGACGCGATCATGCGCCTGCTCTTCGAGTTGCGCGACCGCCGGGGGGCGACGCTCGTGCTCGTCACGCACGAACCGGAGCTCGCGCGGCGCTGCGACCGGATTCTGCGCCTGCGCGATGGCGCGCTGGAACAATATGCCGAGGCGGCTGAATGATCGCACTCGCCTGGAAACTCGCGATACGTGAACTGCGCGGGGGCCTGCGCGGCTTCTACGTGCTGCTGACCTGCCTCGCGCTCGGCGTCGCGGCGATCGCCGCGATCGGCACGGTCAGAAGCGCGATCGAGAACGGCCTTGAACGCGAGTCGGCGACGATCCTCGGCGGCGACGCGGAAATGGAGTTCGCCTACCGCTTCGCCACCGAGGCGGAACGCGCCTGGATGGAGGATCAGGCGATCGACGTGTCCGAGATCGTCGATTTCCGCTCAATGGTCTCGGCCGGCGAGGGCGAGGAACGGCGGACCGGTCTCGTGCAGGTCAAGGGCGTCGATGAATCCTACCCCCTGCTGGGGCAGGTGGAAATCGAGGGCGGCGGCGTGCTGCGGGAAGCCCTCGAAACGCGCGACGACCTGCCCGGCATGGTGGCGCATGGCCTGCTGCTCGACCGGCTGGGTCTCGAACCCGGCGATGTGGTGACGCTGGGCATCCAGAGGTTCCGGATCGCCGGACGGATGATCTCAGAACCCGACAGTTCGGCGAGCGGCTTCACGCTCGGGCCGCGGGTGATCGTGCGACGGGCGGACCTCAAGGAGAGCGGGCTTCTGAGCGAAGGGTCGCTCTTCGATAGCGAATACCGGCTGAGCCTGCCGCCCGACGCCGATCTCGGCGCGCTGCGCGACGCCGCGCGGGCGGCCTTCGGGGACGACGGCATGCAATGGCGCGACCGGCGCAACGCGACTCCGAGCCTGCAGCGTTTCGTGGACCGTCTCGGCTCCTTCCTCGTGCTGATCGGCCTCGCCGGGCTCGCGGTCGGCGGCGTCGGCGTCGGCGCCGCGGTGCGCGGACATCTCGACGGCAAGAAGCCGACCATCGCGACGCTGCGTACGCTGGGCGCGGACGGCAACACCGTCTTTCTCGTCTATCTCTTCCGGTTCGGCATCGTCTCGGCGCTCGGTATCGCGCTCGGGCTGATCCTGGGCGCGAGCGCGCCGCTCATCGCGGCGCCGCTCATAGAGAGCCGGTTGCCGATGCCCGCGGCCTTCGCGCTCTATCCCCGCCCGCTCATCGAGGCGGCGGTCTACGGCGGGCTGACCGCGCTCATCTTCACGCTCTGGCCGCTCGCCCGTGCGCGCGACATCCGCGCCGCCGAACTGTTCCGGCAGATCGAGACCGAGCCGCGCTGGCCCGCGCCCGTCTTCATCGCGGCCATCCTCGGGCTGACCGGGCTCCTCATCGCGCTCGCGGTCCGGCTCTCGGGCGACCCGGAACTCGCGCTCATGACCGTCGGCGGCGTCATCTTCGCGCTGGCGCTGCTGTTTCTGACCGCGCTCGGGTTCCGGCGCTTCGTCCGCTCCGTCGGACGCAGCCGGATGGTCGAGCGGCGGCCCGCGCTCCGCTGGGCGCTCGCCTCGCTGGGCGGCCCCTCGGGCGAGACCGCGGCGGTGGTGCTCTCGCTCGGACTCGGCCTCGCGGTTCTCGCGGGGATCGGGCAGATCGACTACAACATGCGCCATCTGGTCGCCTCCGAACTTCCCGAACGCGCGCCCGCCTTCTTCTTCGTCGATATCCAGGACGACCAGCTCCCCGGCTTCGTCGCCAAGGCCGAGGCCGAGGCGGGTGTCGAGCGCGTCGAAACCGCGCCGATGCTGCGCGGCGTCATCACCAGGATCAACGGCGTCAACGCGCGCGAGGCGGTCGGCCACGGGCACTGGGCGCTCTCGGGTGACCGAGGCGTGACCTACGCCGCGACGCCGCCGCCCTCCACCACGCTCACCGAAGGGACGTGGTGGCCCGAGGATTATTCAGGCGCGCCGGTCATGAGCTTCGCCGAGGAGGAAGCGCGTGAGCTTGGCCTGAAACTCGGCGACGAGGTCACCGTGAACGTGCTCGGCCGCGATCTCACGGCGACGATCACCAGCCTGCGGAACGTGGATTTCCGCTCGATGGGCATCAACTTCCTGATGATCGTCAACCCCGCCGCGCTCGCCGGGGCGCCGCACAGCAATATCGCCACGGTCTACGCCGAGCCGGGGTCCGAGGCGTCGTTCCTGCGCGCCGTCACCGAGGATGCGCCCAATATCACGGCGATCAGCGTGCGTGAGGCGGTCAACCAGGCCTCCGACGCGCTGCGCTCGATCTCCGCCGCGACCCGATGGGGCGCGGGCGCGACACTCCTGACCGGGATCATCGTGCTGATCGGCGCGGCGGCCACGGGACAGCGGGCGCGGATCTATGAATCGGCGGTGCTGAAGACACTGGGCGCGACGCGGGCGCATGTGCTGGCGAGTTTCGCGCTGCGTTCCGCGCTCGTCGGGCTCGCCGCCGGAACCGTCGCCGCGCTCGCCGGGCTCGGAGCGGGCTGGTGGGTGACGACGCGGGTCCTGGAGGCGGATTATGTCTTCGCTCCCGGCTCGGCCGTCCTGATCGTCACGATCGGGGCGCTGGCGAGCCTTCTCGCCGGTCTCGCCTTCGCGCTTCGCCCGCTGCGCGCGAGACCCGCGCGCGTGCTCCGCGCGCGGGAATGATGCCTCCGGACGCCTGAATGGGCCCTGCGGGGGTCAGCCGACCGCGCGCCGCTCGACCGCGCGGGACGGGAACTCCGGCTGTTCCGCGGGACGGCCGTAGAGATAGCCCTGGAAACAGTCCACGCCCTGGCCGCGCAGCCAGTCGGCATCGGCCGGGTCCTCCACGCGCTCCGCCACCATCATCATCTCGAAATGCCGCGAGACCGCGGCGAGGCACTCGACCAGTACCTGCGCGTCGCGGGCGGCATGGACGCCGTTGACGAAATCGCCGTCGAGTTTCACGAGATCGAAGCGAAGTTCACGGAAATGCCGGAAACCCGTCGCGCCCGCGCCGAAATCATCGAGCGCGAAGGAGCAGCCGAAGGTCCGCGTGTGGGCGATGAAATCCTTGACCTGACCCACATCCGCGATCGCCGCGTCCTCGGTCACTTCCAGGATGAGCCGCCCGGTCACCTGCCGCCGCGTCTCGTCGGCCAGGAACGCCAGCCAGTCGGTGTCCCCCATCGTCCGGGGCGAGATGTTGATCGAAAGCCGCAGCCGGGGGTTCTCGGCGAGCGCCGTCAGCGCCTGCGAGAGCGCGAGCCGGTCGATCTCGCGGCCGAGTTCACCCTCTCCGACCATGGGCAGGAAGGCGCCCGCGGCCAGCACGTTGCCGTCGGGCAGCCGCACCCGCGCCAGCATCTCGTGGAAGGCGACGAAACCCGGGTTATCGGCGCGGACCACCGGCTGGTAGTGGAAATAGAGCCGTCCCTGCGCCAGGGCGCGGGCGACGGCGAACCTGATCCGCGCCCGGGCCTCGAGCCGGGTAGCGCCCAGTTCCGCCAGTCGCCGCTGATACGCCTCGTCGGCGAGCGCTCCTGGAAAGCGAATGAAATCCGACGCGGGCTGATCCATGGGGCACTCCTCACACTCGACACCCGTTTACCTAACGGGATCTTCCTTAATCACTGATGAATCGCGTAAAATTATCCCGATGGCGGTGGCCCCCCCGATCCGCGAGGCCACCCGTCGCGCGGCGTGGCTCAGGCCGCGGTCGGATCGCGCCCCGGTGCCGGAACCCGTCGCCGCGGCTGCACGCGGGCATCCGCCTCGCCCGGAGCTTCTCCCGGCGCCGCTCCTCCGCGCGCACGGCGGTAGGCTTCGGGCGTGGTTCCCTCCGCCGCCCGGAACACCCGGATCAGGTGCGGAAGATCGCAGAAGCCCGTATCGGTGGCGATCCGGGTCGCCGACCGCGCGGTCGTCCGCAGGAGATGCTTGGCATGTTCGACCCGGATGAGGCGGTCGGCTTCGAGCGGGGTCATGCCGAGCGCCTCGCGGAAATGCCGTTCCAGCTTCCTGCGGCCGACACCGAGGCGATCGACCAGTCGGGCGATCGACAGCGGCGCGTCGATCGACTGCCGCATGAGCAGGAGCGCCCGGCGCGCCAGCGGATCGTCGGTCGCGAGCGACAGCGGCAGGCCGGGCTGCGGCTCCTCCGCCGCCATCGCCTCGTCGATCATCATGATCCGCAGGCTCTTCGCCGCGCGCGCCCGCCCCAGGTGCCGCTCGACGATGAAGGCTGCGAGATGCGCCGAGGAAACGCCGCCGGAACAGGTCAGCCGGTCGCGGTCCACGACGAAGATCTGGTCCGAGACCGGTTCCAGCCCTTCGAAATGCTCCAGGAAATCCTCGTGATGGAACCAGCTCACGCAGGCGCGGTAGCCGTGCATCAGCCCGGCGCGATGCAGGATGAAGGCGCCGGTGCAGACGCCGACCAGCGGCACACCCGCCGCGCCGGCCCGTTCGAGGAAGCGCGTCGCGTCGGGATGCAACTTCTCGATCTCTCGACCAGCCCGCCCACGACCACCACATAGTCGAAACGGGAAGGGTCGCCGAGCGGTTCCTCCGCCTGGACCGCGACGCCGCAGCTCGACACGATCGGCTCTCTGTCCGCCGCGACGATCTTCCAGGAGCACAGGATAGGCCGCGAGCGGTCGCCTTCGTCGGCGGCGAGCCTCAGCACGTCGACGAAGTTCGCATAGGCGCAGAGCGTGAACCGCCGCGCGAGAATGAAGGCGACCTTGAGCCGGCCGACGTTCGTCATGTCCGCGTCCCCCCACCGCATCCCCGGCGTGACGCGAAGATACAGCGATTCCGACGCATTTGTACAGCCAGCACGGCCGAGCGGAGCACCTCCGCGAATGCGCGCCGCGCTCAGGAGACGAGCGGCGGTCGCGGTGGGGGACATGGCCCGGCTCGGTGTCCGGTCGGCGCTTGCGCCCCGTTCGGCCCTCCCGCCCTTGCCTTGACAGGCCCCGGCCGAGGCGCGACAAGGCCGAGTTGCGCGCGGGCTGGGATCGGAAGGCAGGGCATGGCGGCGAAAACCAAGGCCAAGGGCGGATTTCTCGAACTGGTCAAGACAATCGTCTATGCGCTCCTGCTCGCGGGGGTGATCCGGACGCTGTTCTTCCAACCGTTCTGGATTCCGTCCGGTTCGATGAAGCCGACGCTGCTGATCGGCGACTTCCTCTTCGTGAACAAGATGGCCTATGGCTATTCGCAGTATTCCTGCCCCTTCGGCATCTGCCCGATCAGCGGGCGCATCCTCGCGCGGGAGCCGGCGCGCGGCGATGTCGTCGTCTTCAAGCACCCGACCAACGGCACCGACTACATCAAGCGGCTGGTCGGCCTTCCGGGCGACACGATCCAGATGATCGAGGGCCGGCTCCACATCAACGGCGAGGAACTTCCCGTCACCCCGGACGGCACCTTCACGGAGGTCAACGAGCCGCAGGGGCCGATGGCCAACATGCCGCGGTGCAAGAACCGCCCCGTGGCGCCCGGCGGCGACTGCGACGCCGACCAGTATCTCGAAACGCTGCCCGATGGCGTCCAGCATGCGATCCTCGACATCGAGACCGGCTTTGGCGACAATACCCCCGCCTTCACCGTGCCCGAGGACGAGTTCTTCTTCATGGGCGACAACCGCGACAATTCGATGGATTCCCGCTTCCCGCGCTCGGCGGGCGGCGTCGGGCTCGTGCCGTTCGAGAATCTGATCGGCCGGGCCGACCGGGTCATCTTCTCCTCCGCCGGGTCCTCGATGCTCGCCTTCTGGACCTGGCGTCCGGACCGGTTCTTCAAGGCGATCGAATGAAGCTGAGCCAGCAGATGGCCGCGGCGGCGGAACGGCTCGGCCATCACTTCAAGACGCCCGACCTGCTCATCGAGGCGCTCACCCATTCCTCGGTCATGGGGCCGACCGACAACCAGCGGCTGGAGTTTCTCGGCGACCGCGTGCTCGGCCTCGTGATCGCCGAGGCGCTGCTGACGCGCGACCCGGGCGCCGACGAGGGCGACCTGGCGCCGCGGCTCAACGCGCTCGTGCGCAAGGAGACCTGCGCCGAGGTCGCGGCGGAGGTCGATATCGGCGCGGCGCTGCGGCTCGGACGCTCGGAGATGATCTCGGGCGGGCGGCGGAAGATGGCGCTGCTCGGCGATGCGATGGAGGCGGTGATCGCCGCGGTCTATCTCGACGCCGGTTTCGACGCGGCGCGCGACCTCATCCTCCGGCTCTGGGGCGAGCGTATCACGCAGGCCCGCGCGCAGGGGCGCGACGCGAAGACCGCGCTCCAGGAATGGGCGCAGGCGCGCGGCCAGCATCCGCCGGTCTATGCCGACATCGACCGCGAGGGGCCGGATCACGCGCCGGTCTTTCTCGTCGAGGCCCGGCTCGACGATGGCCGCTCCGCCGAGGGTCGGGCCTCGTCCAAACGCGCCGCGCAGCAGAAGGCGGCGGAAAGCCTGCTCGCCCGGCTGGAGGCGGAGCAATGACCGAACGACGCTGCGGGCTCGTCGCGCTGATCGGAGAGCCGAACGCGGGCAAGTCCACGCTCCTGAACCGGATGGTCGGCGCCAAGGTCTCGATCGTCACCCACAAGGTGCAGACGACCCGCGCCCGCATTCGCGGCATCGCGATCGAGGGCGACGCGCAGCTCGTCTTCATCGACACGCCCGGCCTCTTCCGGCCGCGCCGGCGTCTCGACCGCGCGATGGTCAAGGCCGCCTGGGGCGGCGCGGCCGACGCGGATGTGGTGGTCCTGCTCATTGAGGCGCATCGCGGGCTGACCGAGGGCGTGGAGACGATCATCGAGACGATCGCGAACCAGTTGCCCAGGGGCCGGCGGGTCGCGCTCGCGATCAACAAGATCGACCGGGTGAAGGCCGAGGTCCTGCTCGACCTGAGCGCGAAGATGAACGCCGCCTTCGATTTCACCGCGACCTTCATGATCTCGGCCGAACGCGGCCACGGCGTCGAGGATCTGCGCCGCTGGCTCGCGGATCAGGTGCCGGAGGGACCCTGGCTCTATCCCGAGGACCAGATCGCCGACCTGCCGCTGCGTCTCATCGCGGCCGAGATGACCCGGGAGAAGCTGACGCTCCGGCTGCATCAGGAACTGCCCTACGAACTCACCGTCGAGACCGAGAGCTGGCAGGAGCGCAAGGACGGGTCGGTCCGGATCGACCAGGTGATCTATGTCGCGCGCGACGGCCACAAGGGGATCGCGCTCGGGCCGAAGGGCGAGACGATCAAGGCGGTCGGCAAGGCCGCGCGGGAAGAGATCAAGGCGTTTCTCGGCCGCGAGGCGCATCTCTTTCTCACCGTCAAAGTGCGGCCCAACTGGCTCGACGAGGCGGAGCGGTTCACGGAAATGGGCCTCGACTACCGGGACGGCGAGACCTGAGCGCGCGCCTCACAGCCGATTTCTGGGTGCGTGCCTATCTCGCGCGGCTGAGACTCGCCGACATTCCGGCCTATGTGACCGCCAGGGGCGATCCGACGGCGGGGGCGGTGATCGTCAAGTGTGCGACACTGGACGGGAGTGCCAAGGCGTTCCAGCGGAGTTACGATCTCATGAGCGGCGAGCGGATCTGGGTCGTGCTCGCCGAGGGGCCGGAGGCGGCGGTGGACGCGGCGCTCGCCCGGCAGCGCGCGAACGATCCCGATCTCTGGATCATCGAGATCGAAGACCGCGCGGCGCGCACGCTGCTCGACGAGCCGGGCCTCTAGGGCGGGCCGCGGGCCCGTCTTTCGGGAAGCGCGAAGCGGCCCGGACGCCGTCGACGAGGCGGCGTGGGTCAGAGCGCGGTGGACAGAAGTCCGCCCTACGGAGTTGAGCATGGACTGGCGCGACGAAGGCATCCTGCTCTCGGCCCGGCGGCACGGGGAATCCGCGGCGATCGTCGAGGTCTTCACCGCCGCGCACGGGCGTCACGCCGGCGTGGTCCGGGGCGGGGCGAGCCGGCGGATGGCGCCGATCCTGCAGCCCGGCGCCGAGGTCTCGGCGGAATGGTCGGCCCGGATCGAGGAACATCTCGGCGCCTTCCGCCTCGACCTGATGACCGCGCATTCCGCGCGGCTGCTCGACGATGGCGCGGCCCTCGCGGCCTTGCAGGCGATCGCGGCGCTGACCGCCGTCGGCCTGCCGGAACGCGCGGCCCATCCGGAACTCTACGCGCTCACCCGCGATCTCGTCGGTGCCCTCGGCGCCGCGCCGGACTGGCCGGCACGCTACGCACTCTGGGAACTGGCGCTGCTCGGCGAGCTCGGCTTCGGGCTCGACCTCTCGCGCTGCGCGGCGACGGGCGCGCGGGAGGATCTGATCTATGTCTCGCCGCGGTCGGGCATCGCGGTCAGCCGCGCGGCGGGCGCGCCCTGGGCGGCGCGCCTCCTGCCGCTGCCGGGCTTCATCCGGGACGGGACCACCACCGGGGACTACGAGGCGCTCCGGGCCGGTCTCGCGCTGACGGGATTCTTCCTCGATGCCCGGCTCGGCCCGGCGCTCCCGCGCGAGCGGCTCCCCGCCGCGCGCGACCGCGCGGTGGAGGCCATCCTGCGCGCCGGAGAGCGTGCCAGACAGCGCACCGGGACGCGCGCCGCTACTCCGGGAGAGCCGCGATCTTGACGAGCCGCAGGCTCGTCTCCGGGCCGGTCAGCAGCATCGCGTCGCTCAGCATCTCGCCCCGGTTCACCCGTTCCATCGCGGCGAGGAACGCATCCTCCGCGTCGCGATCCGGGCAGGCCCGCCGCGTCCGAGGGATCGGCTCGAATGCGATATCCGGCCAGGTCCCGGTGAAGGCGGCGTTGAAACTGTTGCAGGGCCCCTGCCCGGTGATCCGGCCATCCTCGGTCAATGTCGCCACGGCATTCGCCTCGAAAGGCGCGCCATTCAGTTCCACGAGCTTCCAGCTCGTGCCCGGGAGAAGCCAGTTGTCACGCGGCACCTCTGCCGTTGGCTGCGCGATCACCACGCAGGCGCCGAGAAGGAGCGGCGCGATGGCACCGCCGACCCTTGCCAACACGCTCCGGGCCGCCATCAGTTCCGGCTTTCCAGAAGACGCCGCGCGATCACCTGCGCCTGAATCTCCGCCGCGCCCTCGAAGATGTTCAGGATGCGCGCGTCGCAGAGCACGCGGCTGATCTGGTATTCGAGCGCGAACCCGTTGCCGCCGTGGATCTGCAGCGCGTTGTCGGCCGCGGCCCAGGCCACGCGGGCGCCCAGCAGCTTCGCCATGCCGGCTTCGAGGTCGCAGCGCCGGCCCTCGTCCTTTTCGCGCGCGGCGTGATAGGAGAGCTGGCGGGCGATCATGATCTCCACCGCCATCATCGCGAGCTTGCCGTAGACGCGCGGGAAGGCGATCAGCGACTTGCCGAACTGCTTGCGTTCCTCGGCGTAGCGGAGCCCGAGTTCCAGCGCGCATTGCGCGACCCCGATCGCGCGGGCGGCGGTCTGGATGCGGGCGCTCTCGAAGGTCTGCATCAGCTGCTTGAAGCCCTGCCCCTCGACGCCGCCGAGCAGGTTCGCCGCCGGCACCCTGAACCCGTCGAAGCCGAGCTCGAATTCCTTCATGCCGCGGTAACCCAGCACCTCGATCTCGCCGCCGGTCATGCCCTCGGCGGGGAAGTCATCGCCCTCGGTGCCGCGCGGCTTCGGCGCGAGCAGCATCGAGAGACCGGAATAATCCGTCGTCGAGGGATCGGTCCGAACCAGCAGCGTCATCACATCGGCGCGGGCCGCGTGAGTGATCCACGTCTTGTTGCCGCTGACGACCCATTCATCGCCCTCCTTCACCGCGCGGGTGCGCAGGCTGCCGAGGTCGGAGCCGGTGTTGGGCTCGGTGAAGACCGCGGTCGGCAGGATCTCGGCCGAGGCGATCTTCGGCAGCCACTCCTTCTTCTGCTCCTCGGTGCCGCCTCCGAGGATCAGTTCGGCCGCGATCTCGGACCGGGTGCCGAGCGAACCGACCCCGATATAGCCGCGCGAGAGTTCCTCCGAGACGACGCACATCGCCGTCTTCGACATACCCGCGCCGCCGTATTCCTCCGGGATCGTCAGGCCGAAGACGCCGAGTTCGCCCATCTCCTGAAGAATCTCGATCGGGATGAGCTCGTCCTTCAAATGCCATTCATGGGCGTTCGGAACGACCTTGTCCTCGGCGAAACGGCGGAAGTGGTCGCGCACCATCTCGAATTCGTCGTCGAGCCCGGTGGCGCCGAAGGTCGCCGCGCCGTGCCCGGCCATCATCAGCTCCACGAGGCGCGCCCGCGCCGCGTCGCTGTTGCCGCCGCGGCGAAGCCGTGCCACCGCCTCGGCGTCGAGCGGCGCGGTCTCCGCCGCCGAGAGCCCGAGGTCGGAGGGCCGCGCCATTTCGCCCTGCGACATCGGAATGCCGCCCGCGAGCTGGCTCAGGTATTCGCCGAAGGCGATCTGGAGGATGAGGCTCTCGGTCTCCCCGAGCGCGCCCTGATCGTCAAGCCTTTCCGCCCAGGCGCGCATCTGCCGCAGGCTTTCCACATAGGTGGCGATCCAGGACAGGCTGTGCGCGGCGAACTGATCGGCTTCCAGCGCCTTGTTGGAGATCTTGCCGCCCGTGCTCACCCGCGCGCCCAGCGTCGCGCGGGCGGCGGCCAGCACGCGATCGGCGGCCTCGACCGCCTCGGCGCAGTCGGCGCGCAAGCTCGGCAGGATGATCTCTTCGGTCGCGGCGGCGCTGGCGGCTTGGTTCATCTCTCGGAAGTCCTCTGGCATCTGGTATTCGCGGCGGGTCTTTTCGGGGCTCGGCGGCGGCCCGTGTCGCACCCGCGGAATCTGTTTCGCACTTGCCGCGTACCCTAGACAGAAGCCTCGGCGGCGTCAATTGTTACGCAATATTACTACGTTGGTGGGGGGTGGCTCGGGAATTTTATTAGCGTTGCCTTCGGCGTCCACTCTTGCGAAACGGGTGCGCGCCGCGACCGCCGGAGGCAGGATTTTGGACGCTTTCATCGCAACATTCGGACTCGCGGGCCTCGTCTATGCGAGCCTCAGCATGGCAGCCGGCGGCTTCGCCAAGGGCGTGGTGGGCTTCGCACTGCCGCTGGTCGGACTCAGCCTCATGGCGTCCTTCCTTCCGGGGAAGACGGCGCTGGCGCTGCTCCTGCTGCCGATCCTGATCTCGAACCTCCTGCAGGCGCTGCGTAACGGCGGCCGCGAAGCCTGGGACTGCCTGCGGAAGTTCTGGCGGCTGAACCTCGTCTTCGTCCTCGTCCTCGTCCTCGCCGCCCAGCTTGTCGTGGTCATGTCGGACGCGATGCTCTACGCGGTGCTCGGCGTCGTGATCACCACCGCCGGCGTGACCCAGCTGCTCGGCTGGCGGCCGCGTTTCGCGCCGCGTTACAACAGACTGGCGGAGGTCATCACCGGGGCGTTGTGCGGAGTGCTCGGAGGCATCGCCGGCATCTGGGGGCCGCCGCTCATCATGTATCTCCTGGCGATCCACGCGCCAAAGCTGGAGATGATCCGCGCGCAGAGCATCACCTTCTTCATCGGCGCGGTGCTGCTTCTCGTCGCGCATACCCATTCGGGCATCCTGAACGCGACGACGCTGCCGGTCTCGGCGCTCATGGTCGTTCCGACGCTGGCTGGAATGTTCGTCGGCTACGGTGTCCAGGACAGGCTCGATCAGGAACTCTTCCGCAGGGCGACGCTGATCGTGCTGGTCGTGTCGGGACTGAACCTGCTGCGCCGCGCCGCCGGATTCTGAAGGCCGGATTCTGAAGGCTGGTTTCTGAACGCCGGGCCCCAAACCCGGGCTCCGAATCGGCATCGCCGCGCCGGATATTGAGCCCCGGCGCGGCGATCTCCCTTTGTCACATCGCCGCGGCGAGAACGTCCTCTTCGACATAGGCGGTGTACTGCTCGAAGTTCGACGAGAACATCGCGACCAGCTTGCGCGCCTGGGCATCGTAGGCTTCCGCGTCCGCCCAGGTCGACCGCGGGTCGAGCAGCCCGGCGTCCACGCCCGCGACCGCGACCGGCACGTCGAAGCCGAAGTTCGGATCGACCCGGAACTCCGCGTCGTTCAGCGTGCCGTCGAGCGCCGCGGTCAGCAGCGCGCGGGTCGCCGAGATCGGCATCCGCTTGCCCGTGCCATAAGCGCCGCCGGTCCAGCCGGTGTTGACGAGCCAGCAGGAGGCGCCGCCCTCGGCGATCTTGTCGCGCAGCAGCGCGCCGTAGGCCTCCGGCCGACGCGGCATGAAGGGCGCGCCGAAGCAGGTCGAGAAGGTCGGTTGCGGCTCGGTCACGCCGCGTTCGGTGCCGGCGACCTTGGAGGTGAAGCCCGACAGGAAGTGATACATCGCCTGCGCCGGCGTCAGCCGCGCGATCGGCGGCAGCACGCCGAAGGCGTCGCAGGTCAGCATGATGATATTGCGCGGCTGCCCGCCGAGCGAGGTCGGGCTCGCATTCGAGATCGCCTCGAGCGGATAGGCGCAGCGGGTGTTCGCCGTCAGGCTGTCGTCGTTGAAGTCGAGCGCGCGGGTCCGGGGATCATAGACCATGTTCTCGACCACGGTCGCGAACCGCGTGGTGGTCGCATAGATCTCGGGCTCCGCCTCGGCCGAGAGGTTGATCGTCTTGGCGTAGCAGCCACCCTCGAAGTTGAAGGTGCCGCGATCGGACCAGCCATGCTCGTCGTCGCCGATCAGAACCCGCGCCGGGTCGGCCGAGAGCGTGGTCTTGCCGGTGCCCGACAGGCCGAAGAAGACCGCGACATCCTCCTGATCGTCCTTGGCGTGGTTGGCCGAGCAATGCATCGGCATCACGCCCTTCTCCGGCAGCAGGTAGTTCAGGATCGAGAAGACCGATTTCTTGTTCTCGCCCGCGTAGGCGGTGCCGCCGATCAGGATCAGCCGCTGCTCGAAGGAGATGGCGATGACGGTGTCGGAGCGGCAGCCATGCTTCGCCGGGTCGGCCTTGAACGATGGGCAGTTCAGGATGGTGAACTCCGGTGCGAAATCGGCCAGTTCCTCGAGGCCCGGCCGGCGCAGCAGGTGGCGGATGAAGAGGTTGTGCCAGGCAAGTTCCGTGATCACGCGCACGTTCAGCCGGTATTCCGCGTCGGCGCCGGCGTAGAGGTCCTGCACGAAGAGCTCGCCGCCCTTGATATGCGCCTTCATGTCGGCCTTCAGCGCCTCGAAGGCCTCGGGCGCCATGGGCGTGTTGTTCTCCCACCAGATCGAATCTTCGACGGAGGGCTCGCGGACGACGAACTTGTCCTTGGGCGAGCGGCCGGTGTGCTTGCCGGTCGAGACGAGCAGCGCCCCGCCCTGGCCCAGCTGACCCTCGCCGCGGGAAATCGCCTGTTCGACCAGCGCCGGCTCCAGCAGGTTGTAATGAACCTGTCCGGCCCCGGGGAAGCCCATCTCCTCAAGCGTCTTGAATGTTCCGAGCTTCGCCATGTTGTTGAACGCCATCGTCATTACGCGATAAATCCCCAGTTTAAGGCACGGTCCGTCGCGCACCCCGCGAAAGGCACGCCCGTCCCGATTGCACGAGTCCTCACAAGTGGCGATCTTCGCAAACGCAGCAACCGCCCCCACATCAGATCTATACCACGAAAGGAGGAGGGAGCCTCAGGCCGTGAATGGTAAAAAGCCATACAGGCGTCATATTTCTAAGGCGGACGTGTACTTACGTGTTGCTCTGCGCGTTCGGTTGCGTTCGCTTCGCGGGAAAGCAACACGCTGCGCCGCCGCATCCGAGGGCGCGCTTCGGGGCCCGAAGCTTTGAGTCGGGGTTCGCGGGACCGCCCGGACGCGGACGCGAAAGAGGGCGCCGATCCGGCCCCGGACCGGCTGGTGGCCCATGCCTCCGCCGTCGCCTTCGACACCCGCGCGGTGCTCATTCAGGGCGCGTCGGGATCGGGCAAGTCGGGCCTCGCGCTGCGGCTGATCGCGCTCGGCGGCGTGCTCGTCGCCGATGACCGCGTGGTCCTGGAGCGACGGGGCCGGTCGATCGTCGCCCGGGCGCCCGATCCGCTGCGCGGACTCGTCGAGGCGCGCGGCATAGGCCTGCTGCGAACGGAGCGGGTCGCGGACAATGTGCCCGTCTCGGCGGTCGTTGATCTCGATTTCGCACCCGCGGCAAGGATGCCACAACTGCGTGTAATCGACCTGCTCGGGACCGACGTGGAGTTGATTTTCGGGCGCGGTGTGCCCAATCTTGATGCAGTGTTGGTGTTTATCATGCAGAACGCCCGATATCAGGGAAAATGACGGCAGAGCAGGGCCCGTCGCCGGAAAGGGCTCGAAAGCAGGCGCACCATGAGCGATGCATCCAGGCTTCCCGCGGGGCAGCACATCCTGATCATCACCGGACCGGCCGGTGCCGGGCGGACCACGGCGATCCGGGCCCTGGAAGACCTCGGTTTCGAGGCCATCGATAACCTTCCGCTGTCGTTTCTCCCCCGGCTTTTCGCGGGTCCGCCGCTCGAACGGGCGGTCGTGGTCGGAATCGACGCGCGCAACCGCGAATTCGGCATCGACCGCCTTGTCGGCGCTCTCGAGGAGGTGGCGAACCTCACCGGCGAGAGCCCGGCGCTCGTCTATCTCGACTGCGGTACGGATACGCTGATTCGCCGCTACAACGAGACCCGCCGGCGTCATCCGCTGAGCCCGACGGAGACCCCGAGGGCCGGGATCGAACGGGAACGCGCTCTGCTCGCGCCGCTTCGCGAACGCGCGGATGTGCTGATCGATACCGGGGAGATGACACCGCACGAGCTTCGGGCCGAGATGGCCCGGCTCTTCGGACCGAAGGACGCGCAGGCCGATCTCGCGATCGAACTGCAGTCCTTTTCCTATGCCCGCGGCACGCCCAGAGGCGCGGACATGGTGATCGACGTGCGCTTTCTGAGGAATCCGCACTGGAATCTGGCATTGCGCCCGAAAAACGGCCGCGATCCGGAGGTCTCCGCCTTCGTCTTGGGAGATTCCGGCTTCGACGCGTTCTATTCGCGTCTCGTCGACCTCCTGCGCACGCTCCTGCCCGCCTATCGGGCCGAGGGGAAGAGCTATTTCGGGATCGGACTGGGTTGTACAGGAGGCAAGCACCGCTCCGTCGCAGTCGCCGAGGCGTTGTCAAAAACGCTTGCGGAGGACGGATGGCGGGTGTCTATTCGGCACAGGGATCTTGAGCGCGCAGTCAAGAGCGCGACTTCGGACCTGGGGATGGGTGTAGCGTGATCGGAATCGTTATTGTCGCCCATGGCGGGCTGGCTGGCGAATATCTGGCAGCCATGGAACATGTCGTAGGCAAGCATCCCGGCACGGTGGCCGTGGCAATCGGCCCCGAGGATGACTGTACGACGAAACAGGCCGAGATCGAAGCCGCCGCGGCTTCGGTGGACGAGGGTCAAGGTGTCGTGGTCGTAACCGACATGTTCGGCAGCACGCCCTCCAATCTCGCCGTCGGCGCGTGCAGGAATCCAGGCCGCGCTGTCCTTTACGGCGCAAATCTCCCGCTTCTCGTCAAACTGGCCAAGGCGCGACGCATGGCACTCGGCGACGCCGTCTCCACCGCGCTCGCCGCTGGCCGCAAGTACATCGACTCGATCGATGGTCTTGGTCCGGACGGAGCACCGCTCCCGTCGTGAGCGCCGACGCCTCCATCCGCATGTCTCTGGAGATCGTCAATGACAAGGGTCTCCACGCGCGCGCCTCAGCGAAATTCGTCGAAACCGTGGAACGCTACGACGCGCGTGCCGAGGTCAGCCGCGACGGGCTCGACGTCTCGGGTGATTCGATCATGGGCCTCATGATGCTCGCCGCGGCCAAGGGCACGCATATCGATGTTCGCGTCGATGGCGCCGAGGCGGAAGCGCTCGCCGAGGCGCTGCGCGATCTCGTCGCAGGCCGCTTCGGCGAGTCGAGCTGAATCCGGACGGCTCCGGCTGGCTTGCTGGCCCGAGGGGCAGCGTTTAGATCATGCCATGGCCGATCGCGACCCTGACCAGCGCAAATCCTACCACCACGGCAACCTGCGCCAGGCGCTGGTGGACGCGGCCATCACGCTGATCGAGGAGAAGGGCCCGCTCGGCTTCACCCTCGCCGAGGCGGCGCGCGCCGCGGGCGTCAGCCCCGCCGCGCCCTACCGCCACTTCCGCAATCGCGAGGATCTGGTCGAGGAAGTGGCGCGGCAGGGCTTCGTGATCTTCGCCGAACAGTTGGAACGCGCCTTCGACCGCGGACGCCCGTCCCCGCTCTCGTCCTTTTTCGCCACCGGCGGCGCCTATCTCGGCTTCGCCCGCTCGCATCCCGGGTTCTACATGGCGATGTTCGAAGCCGGCGCGGCGATCTCGGCGAATCCCGAACTGGCGCTCGCCGCGCAGCGGGCGCTCGACGTGATGATCCGCGCGGCGGAGTTGCTGATGGCGCAGGTGCCGCCCGAGCGGCGGCCGCCGCCGACCATGGTGGCGAATCATGTCTGGGCCTTCAGCCACGGGGTGGTGGAACTCTTTGCCCGAGGCGCGCCCGGCGCCCGCGCGCCCTATACCCCCGAGGAAATGCTCGAATCCGGAACCGGGATCTACCTGCGCGGACTCGGCGTTCTGCCGCTCTGAGCCGGCTCACGATTTTTCGGAAGAAACCTCTTGAAGAGCGCGGCGATTTCGCCAATCTATGTGAATGTTAATAACATTAACATAGGAGCGCCTGATGCATACTCTCGCCGCCTGGACCGGGCGGTCTCGCGACTGGCTCGATGAGCGTGGCCGCGCGGCCTGGATCGCCGCGATGGTCATTGGGTTCATCCTGTTCTGGCCGATCGGCCTCGCCCTTCTGTTCTACATGATCTGGAGCAAACGCATGAGTTGCAACCGTTGGGGCCGCAAGGCCCGTTCGCTGCGGACCCGCGATTTCGGCAAGACCGGGAATACCGCCTTCGACGCCTATCGCGAGGAGACCCTGCGCCGGCTGGAGGACGAGCGGGAGGCCTTCACCTCCTTCCTCGACCAGTTGCGGGCCGCCAAGGACAAGGCGGAATTCGACCAGTTCATGGCGAGCCGCGCCCAGCCGACGGCTCAGCCCGGCTGACCTTTCCACCCCCGAGCCTCGCCGCGCCCATCCGGGCGCGGTTTTTTCTTCCCGCCATCATTGCCGCCGCCAGATCAGCCCGCCCGAAGGTTTCGCCCAGGGGCCGATCACCACATTCTCGCTGGCGAGTTCCTCCCGCGCCGTCTGGCTCCCGGCCCGCGCCTGGTCGAGCAGCACGCGGCGGTCTTCCGTCTCCTCTGTCTCGGCCGCGCTCGCGATCACGTCGCGCATGTGGACGAAACCATAGGCCTGCTCGGTCAGATCGGCGGCGTCGTAGGTCATCTGCCCCATCGCGACATAATGCCGGATCGCGCCCGCGCGGCGCAGGCGGCCGCCGAAGAAGGCGGTGGCGATCAGGCATTCGTCGGCGAGCGCGCGCATCGTGTCGCGCGGCGCCCGCTCATCCATCGCCCGGGTGATCCGGACCGTCAGCATATCAACCCGGATCTCCGACTGGAGAAAGCGGGCGAAGGTGATCGAGAGATAGGCCTCCAGCGTGTCCGTGAGCGGAATCCCGGCCTTCTCGATGCCGGAACGGACGAATTCGGCGGCGATGCCAAGGGTCGCTGGGTTCATGTCCGAGGCTCCGCTCCGAAGGTGCTGATCGAGACTGTCCGGTCGGGTGGCCGGTTGCTCGGGTTCATGCGATCGGTTCTGCGGAGCTCCATGGTCACCTCATGCGCGGTTGCCGGGGGGGTCTCGGATTGGTAGGGGGTCTTGGGTTGATGGAAGCCCCCCGCGGGTCTCCGGGGAGCCGGAGGGCGCGGTAACGGGGGGTGCGACAATGGGAGGCGGGAGGACGCGTCTTGAGAATGGCAATATGCGCGGAGATCCCAGCCATCGATTCCCTTGGCAGAAAGCGGTTCCAACGACATAGCGTAACACGCTTTTCGCATTTCAGACAGCATTCCGCCGAGAGGGCATCCAGACGGGAGGGTGGGGCATGACGACCGAGGTCGAACTCAAGATCACGCTCGATCCGGGCGGCGACGCCCGTCTGCGCCGGGCGCCGGCGCTGGAGGATCGCGCGGCTCCGGCGCGCAACGCCGATCTGGTATCCGTCTATTACGACACGCCGGGCGAGGCGCTCGCCCAGGCCGGCATCGCGCTGCGCCTGCGGCGCGAGGGGCGGCGCTGGGTCCAGACGATCAAGATCAAGGCGGGTGAGGAGACCGGCGGGCTCTTCGCCAATCGCGAGGTGGAATGCCCGGCGCCGGGCGCCCGGCTCGTCCTCGAAGGCGAGGACCCCGCTTTCGCCACCGTGGTCGAGACGGCGGGCGACGCGCCGCTCTCGCCGCTCTTCGAGACCCGGGTCAAGCGCCGGATCGAACTGATCCGGGTCCCCGAGGGCCTCGTCGAACTGGCGATCGACAAGGGCGAAATCGTCGCCGGTTCCCGTGTCGAGCCGATCCTCGAGGCGGAGCTCGAACTGAAGGAGGGCGCGGTCGCCGCGATCTATTCACTGGCGCGCAAGCTCTTCCAGTCGGGCCCCGTCCGGTTCGCCCCGCTGAACAAGTCCGCCCGCGGCTACGCGCTTGCGCGGGGCGACGGCGACGCTTCGGTGAAGAAGCCGACAGGCCCCGATTTTTCGGGGGAGACCGGCGTCGAGAAGGTGGCACGCGACATCCTGCGCGACTGCTTCGCCCAGATCATCCGCGAACAGGAACGCCTCGCCGACACCACCGAACCCGAGGGCGCGCACCAGCTTCGCGTCGGGATGCGCAAGCTTCGCACCGCGCTGAAGCTGTTCGAGCCGGTGCTCGGCTCGGGAACCGCCGTGACGCGGCTCTCCGATCAGGCGCGCGAGCTCGGCAAGGCGATCAGCGCGCTGCGCGATCTCGACGTGCTGGAGGGGGAGATCAGCGAACTGACCGAGACCGGCCTCGACGCCCAGGCGCGCGACGCGCTGGTCGCGGCGCTCTCGGTCCGGCGGGAGAGCGAACGCGCGGCGGCGCGCGCGGCCATCGCGGGTCCGGACGGCGCCGCCTTCCTGTTCGATCTCGGCGAGTTCATCGAGACCCGCGGCTGGCTCGAACCCTCGGATTACGACCAGACCGCGCGGCTGGCACGACCGGTCGGCGAGGTGGCGCCGGAGATGCTCGGCAAGCGGTTGAAGGCGGCGCGCAAGCGGGCGAAGCATCTCGACCGGCTCGACGAAGCGGCGCTGCACGATCTGCGGAAGTCCCTGAAGAAGCTCCGCTATGGCGTCGAGATGCTCGCGCCGATCTACGAGGGCCGCGAGGTCGCGCTCTATCTCCGCGCGATCAAGGACATGCAGGACGGTTTCGGCAGCCTCACCGACGCCGCCATGGCCGCCGTCTGGCTGACCGGCGAGGACGCGCTGGGCGCCGGCGACCCGGCGGCGCAGCGCGCGGCGGGCTGGCTCCTCGGAACCATGGCCGCGCGGGTCGCCTCGGACCGGCCGCGGATCTTCGCCGCATGGCAGGAGCTCGCCGACCGCAAGCCCTTCTGGCGGAAATAGCACCCCGACTGGACCTGAATCCCGCATAGGGGGAGCCCAGCGCCCGCCTGTCCAACAAAAAACCCGCCGATCCGGAGATCGGCGGGTTTGGCGGTGGCGATAGACCGGTTCAGATCACTCGCGCTGGCCGAAGAGCTGCAGCAGCATCATGAACATGTTGATGAAGTTCAGATACAGGCTGAGCGCCCCCATGATCGCGGCCTTGCCGAGATAGGCTTCGCCCTCGGCGGCGCGCATCTGGAGGTAGGTGTTCTTGATGTTCTGCGTGTCATAGGCGGTCAGGCCCGCGAAGATCAGCACGCCGATCACGGAGATCGCGAACTGCATCGCCGAGGAGGCGACGAAGATGTTCACGATCGACGCGATGATCAGGCCGATCAGGCCCATGATCAGGAACGAGCCCCAGCCCGAGATGTCCTTCTTGGTCGTGTAACCCCAGAGCGAGAGGCCGGCGAAGGCGATCGCGGTGATGAAGAAGACCTGCGCGATCGACATGCCCGTGAAGACCGCGAAGATCCACGAGATGCTGAGGCCCATCAGCGCCGAGAACAGCCAGAACACGCCCTGCGCCGTGGCCTCGGACATGCGGTTGAGACCCGCGCCGAAGGCGAAGACGACGATGAGCGGAGCGAACATGATCACCCACTTCAGCGGCGAGTTGAACATCGCGACGATCAGCCCCTCCGGGATGATCGCGGTCGGCTGCTGGTCGACCACGCGGGCGAAGTCGCTGCCGACGATATAGGCGACGAGGCCGGTGATGATCATCGCAACGGCCATCAGGCCGTAGACCTTGTTCATATGCGCCCGCAGACCCTCGTCGATCCGCGCGGCGGTGGCGCCGGCTCCAGTCCGACGGATAGTCTCGTATTCGGCCATAAGGTTCCTCCGTGTGAGCCAAAGGCCGCGAGGCGCACTCGCGGACCCGTCTGATATTTGGATATTGCCCCGCCGGATTCAACGGGTCAGTGCTGTCAAGTCTTCGTATTCATGACAAAAATAGGCTGAAGAGTCCAACGCGGCGGAGGCCGCGCTCGCTTCCGTGATCGGCGGCCCGACCCGCCGAAAGCCCGTGATTGCGAATGCGCCGGTTCCGCCGTTTCGCAACGCCGCGACGCGCGCATCCGAAAACCGAGCGATTCGAGCCACTAACGGCGGGACCCGCGCCCGCCAGACCCCAGGAGGCAGGCCCGCCATCGACCCGCCGCCCAGAACAGTGCCGGGGTTGGCGGCCCTCGCGTACCGCCGCGGCGTGGGCGGGCGCCCCCGGGGTGGTCAGGAATCCTTGACGAGCTTCGAGAGCTGATCCTGCATCGCCGCGAGCTGCGCCTTCAGTTTCTCAAGCTCGGCATCCTTGCTCTGCTTGGCATTGTTGCCGCCGGCGCCCGCCGCTCCACCACCGCGCGCGTTCATGCCGCTCGCGAAGGGGGCGAACATCCGCATCGCATTCTCGAACCACTCCATGTTCGACCGCGCCAGAGCCTCGAAGTTGGCGAGCGCCGGATTGGCCTCGAAGGCCGAACGCACCTGCTCGCGCATCGCTTCCTGATTGCGCGCGAAGGTCTCCATCGACGCGTCGAGATAGCCGGGCACGAAGCCCTGCAGCGTATCGCCGTAGAGCCGGATCAGTTGACGCAGGAAATTCGCCGGCAACATCGTCGGCCCCTTGGCCTCCTCCTCGAAAATGATCTGGGCGAGCACGGCGCGGGTGATGTCCTCACCCGTCTTCGCATCATTCACGACGAAATCGTGTCCGTCGCGCACCATCTGCGCGAGGTGGTCCAGGGTGACGTAGCTCGACTTCGCGGTATTGTATAAGCGGCGGTTCGCGTATTTTTTGATGATGATCGGCTCGCCCGCGGTTTCGTTCTTTTCAGCCACGCGCGTGTCTCCTAAGTGAATATGAACTCCCTGCGGCCAGCTTACCGCCCGCGCGACGGTGCGGAAAGACATTTATCGCAGGTGCGAATGACCGCGGCGGGCAAATGCGGGGCGACGCGAGCGATGGACGTGAGGGCTCGGGAAAGGACAAGGCCGGCGGATATCTCGCCGGAGTCTCGGGCATCCGGACCCGGCGACGGCCGGCCGCGCCCGCCCGCGCGGACCGAGCGCGAAAGGGCCGCCGCCTATCTCGATCTCTGGGAACGCCATGTTTCCGGCACCGCGGTTCAAGGACACGGGCCCGTCACGCCCATGACCAAGCCTTGACGGCGATCGCCGCGACGCGCGACGCCTTGCCCGCGGCGGCGCATCGGATCGGCGAGCCGAGCCCGCTCATCTTCCACCTCAGCGCCGCGCTGGCGGCCTATGCCCAGGCCCTGTTCGCGGCGCCCCGCGCGGATTCGCCGCGGTTCCCCTGGCTCGACGAATGCGCCGCCGACGCGGCCGCGCTCGGCCCGGACCTCAGCCAGGTCGAAGTCGCGGCGGAGATCGCCGCCCGGCTCGGCGCGACGATCCGGGGTCTGGAAATCTGGCAGGCGCATCCCTATCGCCGCGCGATGGACGAGCCGCCGGTGATCTGGGCCGAAGGCGCGGCGCGGCTCATCGACTATGGCGCCACGGGGCCGAGCGATCCGACGGCCCGCCCGGTTCTGGTGGTGCCGAGCCTGATCAACCGCCCCTATGTCCTCGACCTCCAGCCGGAGCGGTCGCTGCTGCGCTGGCTCGCCGCGCGGGGCGCACGCCCGCTCCTCCTCGAGTGGGGCGTTCCGGGACCCGCGGAGACGGGCTTCGGCCTCGACGACTACGGGGTGAAGCGCATCCTGCCGGCTCTCGCAATCGCACGGAGGCTCGGCGGCGGACCCGTGCCGGTGCTCGGCTATTGCATGGGCGGCACGCTCAGCGTGGGGGTCGCCGCCCGGCGTCCCGATCTGGTCGCGCGGCTGGTCACGATCGGGGCGCCCTGGGATTTCGCGCCGGTGGATGGCATCGCCGGAGGGTTCCGCGCGCTCCTGCGCGCCGAGGGACCGGAGCGGATCGAGGCGATGCTGGAGACTCTGGGCCAGGGTTTCGGCGCGGTGCCGGTCTCGCTCTTCCAGATGCTCTTCGCCATCGTCAACCCGATCCAGGCGGCGCTGAAGTTCCAGCGTCTCTCGCGGCTCGATCCGGCGAGCGCCGAGGCACTGCATTTCGTCGCGCTCGAGGACTGGCTCGCCGACGGCATTCCGATGGCGGCGCCGGCGGCCCGGGAGCTGCTGGTCGACTGGCAGATCCGCAACCTCACCGCGCGCGGCGAGTGGCGGTTCCTCGGCGGCCCGGTCAGGGCGGGCGACATCCGCTGCCCCACGCTGATCGTCGCCGGGAGGAATGACACGATCGCCCCGCCCGCGCTGGCCGAGCCGCTCGCGGCCGCGATTCCGGGGGCGCGGCTCCTGAGCCCGGATACCGGCCATGTCGGCATGGCCGTCGGGAGCCACGCGCCGGCCCTGGTCTGGCGCCCGGTCGCGGAATTCCTCACTGCGAACCAGCCCTGAAACGCTCCTCAGGCACGGGGGACAGTTGTGGTGCCCTCCGACATGTGCGACGAGGGGTCCCGAGCCGCGCACGAATCGTGCGCAGGGGAGGCTCTCAGAATACTTTGAGTACGCGGCGCGCTTGCCCGTGGAAGGAGGAACGTATGACCAACATCGTAATCGCCTCGGCGGGACGTACCGCGGTTGGCAATTTCAACGGCGGCTTCGCGACCGTGCCGGCACATGATCTCGGCTCCGCCGTGATCAAGGGTGTGCTGGAGCGCGCCGGCGTCGATGCCGCGGATGTGTCCGAGACGATCCTCGGTCAGGTGCTGACCGCGGGCCAGGGTCAGAATCCCGCCCGTCAGGCGCATATCAACGCCGGTCTGCCGCAGGAAAGCGCGGCCTGGGGCATCAACCAGCTCTGCGGCTCGGGCCTCCGGGCGGTGGCGCTTGGCGCGCAGCACATCCTGCTCGGCGACGCGGAAGTCGTCGTCGCGGGCGGCCAGGAGAGCATGACCCTCGCCCCGCACACCGCCTTCCTGCGCGCGGGCCAGAAGATGGGCGACCTCAGCTTCCGCGACTCGATGCTGGCCGATGGCCTCATGGACGCCTTCAACCAGTACCACATGGGCGTCACCGCCGAGAACGTCGCCAAGGAATGGCAGATCACCCGCGAGATGCAGGACGAATTCGCGGTCGCGAGCCAGAACAAGGCCGAGGCGGCGCAGAAGGCCGGCAGGTTCGACGACGAGATCATCCCCTATACCGTGAAGACCCGGAAGGGCGAGACGATCGTCGACAAGGACGAGTTCATCCGCCACGGCGCGACGCTCGAATCGATCCAGAAGGTGCGCCCGGCCTTCCAGAAGGACGGCACCGTGACGGCGGCGAATGCGAGCGGCATCAACGACGGCGCCGCCGCCGTGCTGCTCATGACCGCCGAGAACGCCGAGAAGCGCGGCATCGAGCCGCTGGCCCGCATCGTCTCCTATGCGACCGTCGGCCTCGACCCGAAGATCATGGGCGTCGGCCCGATCTACGCGAGCCGCAAGGCGCTTGCGAAGGCCGGCTGGAAGATCGACGATCTCGACCTCGTGGAAGCCAACGAAGCCTTCGCGGCCCAGGCCTGCGCCGTGAACAAGGACATGGGCTGGGATACCTCGAAGGTGAACGTGAACGGCGGCGCGATCGCGATCGGCCACCCGATCGGCGCCTCGGGCGCCCGCGTGCTCAACACGCTGCTCTACGAGATGAAGCGCCGCGACGCGAAGAAGGGCCTCGCCACGCTCTGCATCGGCGGCGGCATGGGCGTCGCGATGTGCGTCGAGCGTCCGTGACTTCCGCGCCGACCCGGGCGCTGACCCCGGCGCCGGTCGGCTGACGGCTCCAACCGCCGCGCCGGGACGCAGGAGTCCCGGCGCGATCAAAAAAGCTTCTCAATCGGAGGAACGAACATGGGACGTGTGGCACTCGTCACCGGCGGGTCGCGCGGCATCGGCGCGGCGATCTCTCTGGCGCTCAAGGAGGCTGGCTTCACCGTGGCCGCGAACTACGCGGGTAACGACGAGGCGGCGAAGAAATTCACCGACGAGCACGGCATCAAGACCTACAAGTGGTCGGTCGCCGACTACGACGCCTGCGCCGAGGGCATCAAGCAGGTCGAGGCCGACAACGGCCCGGTCGAGGTGCTGGTCAACAACGCCGGCATCACCCGCGACGCGATGTTCCACAAGATGACGCCGCAGCAGTGGAAAGAGGTGATGGACACGAACCTCACCGGCGTCTTCAACATGACCCATCCGATCTGGACGGGCATGCGCGACCGGAAGTTCGGCCGGATCATCAACATCTCCTCCGTCAACGGCCAGAAGGGTCAGGCGGGTCAGGCGAACTACTCCGCCGCCAAGGCGGGCGACCTCGGCTTCACCAAGGCGCTGGCCCAGGAAGGCGCGCGCGCCGGCATCACCGTGAACGCGGTTTGCCCGGGCTACATCGGCACCGAGATGGTGCGTGCGATCGACGAGAAGGTGCTGAACGAGCGCATCATCCCGCAGATCCCGGTCGGCCGTCTCGGCGAGCCGGAAGAGATCGCGCGGATCGTGGCCTTCCTCGCCTCCGACGACGCGAGCTTCATCACCGGATCGACGATTTCCGCGAACGGCGGCCAGTTCGTCGTCTGACCGGCGGAAAGCTGCGACAATCCTTCAAGGGCGCCCGTCTGGGCGCCCTTTCGCGTTCCCGGGGCGCGCGCGCGCCCATCGCCACCTCTTGTCGGGGTGCGGTGAACGCGGCACATGGAGGAATGCGTGGACGGAGGCAGCCCATGAAGATCGGAATCCTGGAGACCGGCGAGGTCGCGGAAGAACTGCGGACCCGCCACGGCGACTATCCGGCGATGTTCCGCGAGCTTCTCGCCGCGGCCGATCCCGCGTTCGAATTCGGAACCGTCCGGGTGGTGGCAGGGGAGATGCCGGCCTCCCCGCGTCAGGCGGATGCCTGGCTCGTCACCGGTTCGCGCCACGGCGTCTACGACGATCTGCCCTGGATCGAGCCGCTGAAGGCCTTTCTGCGCGATTGCGTCGCGGCCCATGTTCCCGTCGTCGGCATCTGCTTCGGCCATCAGATCCTCGCCGAGGCGCTCGGCGGCCGCGCGGTGAAATCGGATCGTGGCTGGGGGCTCGGCGTGCATGACTACCAACTCGTCTCCCGGCCGGGCTGGCTGGCCGACGCTCCGGAGACCTTCTCCATGCGCGCCGTGCATCAGGATCAGGTGGTAACACAGCCGCCGGGAACGACGGTGCTGGCGAAGTCGGCGTTCTGCGATTTCGCCGCCCTCGCCTATGGCGATCCCGAGACGCCGGACGCGATCTCGCTCCAGCCGCATCCCGAATTCGGGGCGGAGTACATGGCAGAGCTTCTGGACCTGCGCGCGGGCACGTCCTTTCCGCTGCCCGATCTCGACGCGGCCCGGCCCGGGCTCGCGCGCGCGGTGGCGAATACGGACTGGGCGCGCTGGATCGCCGCCTACCTTCGGCGGGCGGAGGCCGCGCGGGACGCCGCCTGAGGCCTAGCCGAGCATCAGCCCGACAACCATGAGGCCGAGCCCGAGCGCCGCGAGCCCCACGGAGCCGAAATTGATCGCGAGCAACCGCCGCAGCCGGGCCTGGACCACTTCCGGCGCGGGTTTCTCGCGGCGGATCACATAGCCGGTACGCACGCAGTAGCCGAGCCCGACGAGACCGGCGGCGACCATCAGCCCCCCCAGAATGACCAGAAGCGTCATCATCGCGCGGCCCTCCCCTCCAAGGTGTTCGAGGGGCGCGTTTAGGGGCCGGTTTCCGGCGGCGCAAGGGCCTTGTTCCCGCGGGGGACGGAGGCTAGGTTCCGCGCCGCGTCTCAGAGGGGAAGATCAATTGGACGAAATGATCGAGGATGATGCCCCGGCCGCCTACAAGGTCACGGCGGGCGAACTGCGCCAGTTCATCGAGCGCTTCGAGCGGCTCGACGAGGAGAAGAAGGCGATCGCCGAGCATCAGAAGGAAGTCATGGCCGAGGCCAAGGCGCGCGGCTACGACACCAAGGTGCTGCGCAAGCTCATCGCGCTGCGCAGGAAGGACCCGGCCGACGTGTCGGAGGAGGAGGCGATTCTCGAGGTCTACAAGCAGGCGCTCGGCATGTGAGGGGGATCGGCGCGGGTGATTCGTCACGCCGCGTGACGAAATTCGCTCCCGGTAATGCGCGTTTATGCTCAGATATCATTGGACTTTCCTGATTGCGCGCATTTGTGAGCATTACCGCGCTTGCCTTTTTGCTGCAGGTGCGAAATGGTTTGCTCGTCAGGTCCGAGGGGACCGCAAGGAGAAGCCCATGCTTGAGCAGACCAAGACCGAACTGTTGCGTATCTCGATCGAGGACGAACTGGGTGGTTTCCGGCATTTCGCCGACCTGCCCTCCACCGAACTCGAAACCATGGCGGCGCGGATCGTTCGCGTCGTGACCGACGTGCTCGGCCAGTCCGAGGCGCCGGAAGCCAAGGCTGCCTGAATCCGGCCCGCCTGAGGCCCGCGGCGGAGCCGGAACACGGGGCCCCGCCCGCCCCCTTGGCCGCGCAGCCCGTCAGATCGCGGCGTCAAGTCGCAGCGTCAGGCGAAATGCGCGGCCACTTCGCGCCGGTGAGGCCGGCGCCTGTGCTCCCAGAGATAGATCCCCTGCCAGGTGCCAAGGAGCGGCGTCCCGTCGGCGACGGGGATCGACAGCGACACCGGCAGAACCGCGGCCTTCAGATGCGCCGGCATGTCGTCGGCGCCTTCCAGGACATGCGTGAGCCAGGACATCGCCGGATCGTCCGCCGAGGGCACGAACCTGCCGAGCCACGTCTCCAGATCGGCCCGCGCCGAGGGATCGGCGTTCTCCTGTATCAGGAGCGAGCAGGAGGTGTGTCGGACGAAGAGCGTCAGCAGCCCGTCCCCCGCCCCGCGGGTGAAGCGGCGAACTTCCGCCGTGAACTCGTAGAGTCCCGGCCCATCGGTCGCCATCGTGAAGATCGTTCGCATACTGTCACCGTGCACCCGCGCTGAGGTCCGATCACGATAACAAGAGAGCCTGCGATGACCAGACTGACCGCCAGGGATCTTCGTCCCGATCCGCTGGAACTCCACGACCATCACGCCCTTGGCAGGATCACGAAACGCGCGTTCCTCGGCCATGCCGCGAAATTCGCAGTGACGAGCATGGCCGCGACCGGACTGCTCGGCGCGTTGAGCCCGAACGACGCGCTCGCGCGGCAGGTGAGCGACACCGATCCCGATATCCTGGCGAACTACCTCACCTACGCCTCGCCACTCGGCCACGGCGAGGTGCGCGGCTATCTCGTCCTGCCGGCGAAAGTGGCCGGCAAGGTGCCGGGCGTCGTCGTGGCGCATGAGAACCACGGGCTGACCCCCCATATCGAGGATGTCGCGCGCCGCGTCGCCAAGGCCGGGTTCATCGCGCTCGCCCCCGACGGGCTGACCGCGGTCGGCGGTTATCCGGGCAATGACGAGGCGGGGCGCGAACTCCAGAGCAAGGTCGATCCCGAGAAGCTGATGAACGACTTCTTCGCGGCGGTCGAGTTCCTGATGGCCGATCCCCGGACAACCGGAATGTCGGGATCACCGGCTTCGGCTACGGCGGCGGGGTCGCCAACGCGGCGGCGGTCGCCTTTCCCGAGCTCGGCGCGGCGGTTCCGTTCTACGGCCAGCAGGCGGCGGCGACCGATGTTCCGAAGATCCAGGCGCCGATCCTGCTCCACTATGCCGGTCTCGACGCGCGGATCAACGAGGGCTGGCCGCCCTACGAAGCCGCGCTCGGGGAGTACGGCAAGACCTACGAGGCCCATGTCTACCCGGAGACGCATCACGGCTTCCACGACGACACCACGCCGCGTTACGACCCGACGGCGGCCGATCTCGCCTGGCAGCGGACGATCGACTGGTTCAACAGGTATTTGACCTGACCCCTGAAACTTGCGAAATCGCTTCGGAACATCTCGGAAGCGGATTTTGGCTCTCGGAAGGATCATCACCCCTCGCGCCCAGCGGCTCCGGCGTAGCCTCGCCGGCCTGCTCGCACTCGCGCTCGCTCTCGTGGCGACCGGCCCGGTCGCGGCGTGGTCACCCGACGAATTTTTCTCGCGTTGCGAAAACGACTGCGCCTTCTCCCTTTTCGCCGGCGACTATATCGAAGATTCGCTCAACGACATGCTGCTCATGAGACCGCCGCCGACCGGCTGGGACTTTACCGATGAGGACCAGTTCGTCGGGCTGGCCTTCTCGCGCCGGACCCGCCTCTACGCCAGGCACTTCACCTTCGAGCCGGAATTCGGCGTCGGCCAGCGTTACGGGCGGCAGGACGTGACGGAGGTCTGGGGCGCGCTCTTCCTACGCTATCAGGGCCTTCCGTGGGATGCCTATCTGCCCACGACCTTCGCTGTCTCGACCGGGCTGAACTGGGCATCCGAAATTTCGGAAACGGAGAGAGAGCGCGCCCGCGACGGCAAGGGCGACAACCTCATGCACTATCTGGCGCCGGAAGTGACCTTCGCCCTGCCGGACGCGCCCGACAGCCAGCTCTTTTTCCGCATCCATCACCGATCCGGCGTCTTCGGCCTCGTGAACGACGCCCACGGCGGCGCGCATTACGGCACGATCGGGCTCCGCATCTGGTTCTGAGCCCAGGGGCTCACTCGCCGGCGTTGAGCGCGTCGAGGAAGGCTTCGCCGAAACGCGCGACGCGGGGCGCGTCCATCCCCCGCACGCGGGCGAGCGCGGCGAGGCTCCCCGGCCGCTCCTCCGCGATCCGGGCGAGCAGCGCCGCCCCGCAGTCGAGCGGCTTCGCGAGCCCGTCCGCCCCCCGCGCCAGACGCCGATGCGCTTCCTCCAGCCGGTCATAGGCCGCCGCGCCCGAGGAACCCGCGAGTTTGCGCCGGGCCGGATGCGGCAGATCCGGCGCCGATCCGGCGATGACGGCGAGGAAGGTCGGCCCGAAACGCTCCAGCTTCGTCGCGCCGACCCCGGTGATGCCGCGCATCCGGTCGAGCGTTTCGGGCCGGACCGTCGCCATCTCGATCAGCGTCCGGTCCGGGAAGATCACATAGGCGGGCACACCCTGCGCCTCCGCGAGTTCGCGCCGCTTCGCCTTGAGGCTCGAGAGCAGCCCCTCGTCTTCCTCCGAAACCTGCGCCAGCACCCGCCGCTCGGGGCCGGCGGCGCGCGCGACGGTATCGGCGCGCAATTCCAGCGCCGCCTCGCCGCGCAGGATCGGCCGCGCGGCCTCGGTCAGCCGGAACGCGCCATGGCGCGCGGGATCGGGGCGGATCAGGTCGAGACCCATCAGCTGTCGGAAGATCGACTGCCACGCGGGTTTCGCGAGGTCCCGCCCGACGCCGAAGGTCGGAAGCTGCTCGTGCCCCCGGCGCAGCACCCGCTCGGAGCGATCGCCGCGCAGGATCGCGATCAGATGCTCGGCACCAAAGCTCTCGCCGGTCCGGAGCATCGCCGAGAAGGCCTTGCGCGCCGCGTCCGTCGCATCGAAAAGCGCGGGCTTGTCGCGGCAGAGGTCGCAATTGCCGCAGGGCTCCGCCATGTCCTCGCCGAAATAGGCGAGCAGCGTCTGGCGCCGGCAATGCTTCGCCTCGGCGAGCCCGAGGAGCGCGTTCAGCCGCTTGTGATCCGCGTCCTTTCGCTCTATCGGCGCCGCGCCCTCGTCGATCTGCGTCCGGCGCAGGCGGATGTCGTCGGCGCCGTAGAGCGTCAGCGTATCGGCGGGTTCGCCATCGCGCCCCGCGCGGCCGATCTCCTGGTAATAGGCTTCGATCGATTTCGGCAGGTCAGCATGGGCGACATAGCGGATGTCGGGCTTGTCGACGCCCATGCCGAAGGCGACCGTGGCGCAGACGACAAGACCGTCCTCGCGCTGGAATCGCGTCTCGCCGAGCCTGCGGTCCTCGTCGGAAAGCCCGGCGTGATAGGCGAGCGCGGTATGCCCCGCCTCGCCGAGCGCGGTCGCGAGGCTCTCGGTCCGCGCCCGGCTCGCGCAATAGACGATGCCGGAGAGGCCGGGGCGGGCCGCGACGAAATCGAGGATCTGGCGGCGCGGATTGTTCTTCGGCGCGAAGGCGAGCGAGAGGTTCGGCCGGTCGAAGCCGCGCAGAAAGACCCGCGGGGCCGCCTCGCCGAACAGCCGCGCGGCGATCTCGGCGCGGGTCTCGGCATCGGCGGTCGCGGTCAGGGCCACGGTCTGGACGCCGCCGAGCATCCGGCGCAGCGTGCCGACCCGGAGGTAGTCCGGGCGGAAGTCATGCCCCCACTGGCTCACGCAATGCGCCTCGTCCACCGCGAGCAACGAGACGCCGAGCCGGGTCATGAGCCCGCCCGTCCCGGCCGAGGCGAGGCGTTCCGGCGCCATGTAGAGCAGTTTCAGCGCGCCTTCATCGATCGCCTGGAAGACCTCCTCGGTCTCCTCCGGGCTGTTCGCCGAGGTGAGCGCCCCCGCCACCACCCCCGCGGATCGGAGCGCGCGCACCTGGTCGCGCATGAGCGCGATCAGTGGCGAGACCACGACGGTGACGCCGGGCCGGGTCAGCGCCGGAAGCTGGTAGAGCAGCGACTTGCCGCCACCGGTCGGCATGATGGCGAGCACGTCAGCGCCCGCCTCGATCGCGGTGACGATCTCCTCCTGACCGGGGCGGAAGTCGGGAAAGCCGAAGATTTCGCCGAGCAATCGCCTGGCGTCGCTCTCGCGGAGCGCCGTCGCACGGGTGACCTCGGTCATGGCGTGACCAGTCATGGCTCGGCGCGGAAGAGGCTGATCATCGTGTCTCCATACCGGCGGGCGTCGAGCAGGGTCAAGCCGGGCGGAGCCGCGGGCGGCGTGTTCTCCTCCCAGACGACGAGCGCGCCCTTCGCGATCCAGCCGCCCGTGAGCGACGCCTCCATCGCCCGCTCGCCGAGGCGCTTGCCGTAGGGCGGGTCGAGGAAGACCAGGTCATGCGGCGCCTCCGGGTTCGGGCCGGGCCGGGTCGCATCGCGGGCGATCACCCGCGTTTCCGCGCCGACGCGGAGCCGGTCGATATTGTCGCGCAGAAGTTTCAGCGCCTTCGCACCCTTGTCGATGAAACAGGCGCTTTCCGCCCCCCGCGACAGCGCTTCGAGCCCCAGCGCCCCGGTCCCGGCGAAAAGATCGAGCACGCGCGCGCCTTCGAGGGCCGGCACGTCTCCGAGCGGCGCATGCGCGATGAGGTTGAAAAGGCTCTCGCGCACCCGGTCCGTGGTCGGGCGCAGGTGCTCGCCCGCGTCGCCCGCGCCCACGGCGGCGAGCGCCGCGCCCCGGAACCGACCGGCGATGATCCGCATCAGGGCACCCGCGGCGCGGCGGAGGCGGAAAGGTCGGGACTCATCCGGTCGCGGCTCGTCCGGTCGGGGGTCATGGCGGTTTTCCGGGTTGGTCTTCGGGGGCTCTCCCCTCTATATCCGGAGCCGGGGGCGCGGCAACCGGCGCACCGGTCAAGAAGGAGAGGACGAGATGAGCATCAAGGTCGGAGACGCCCTGCCCGAGGCGAAGTTTCTGGAAGTCGGCGAGAACGGCCCGGCGGAGGTCGCCCTCTCGGGTCTGACAAAGGGGCGCAAGATCGTGCTCTTCGCGGTCCCCGGCGCCTATACCGGCGTCTGCTCGACCCAGCATGTCCCGAGCTTCATCCGTGTCGCCGACGACATCCGGGGCAAGGGCGTCGACGAGATCGTCTGCGTCTCGGTCAACGATCCCTTCGTGCTCAAGGCCTGGTCCGAGGCGACCGGCGGCGGCGCGGCGGGTATCCGCTTCGTCGGCGACCCGGCCTCGGAATTCACCAAGGCGGTCGGGCTCGACTTCTCGGCGCCGCCGGCCGGTCTCATCGATCGGTCCAAGCGCTATGCGATGCTCGTGGACGATGGCGTGGTGAAGGTGCTGAACGTCGAGGCGGCGCCCGGCCAGTGCGAGGTCAGCGCGGGCGAGGCGCTGCTCGCGGAGATCTGAGCCTAACCCCGGTGATGCGCCTCGCAGAGACAGAGCGCGGGTTCGGAATGGTCGGTCTGGACTTCCACCTCCGGCCCCGCGAGCTTGTCGAGGCGCTTCGCCAGCTTGATGTCGAACTCGCTCAGGCCCCCGCACGAATGGGTGGTGAGCGTCACGTCCACGACATTGTAGACGTTCTTCCACTCCGGATGATGGTTCAGCTTCTCCGCCGCGAGCGCCGCGCGGGACATGAAGCCCCAGGCCTCGGAGAAGGTCCGGAACTTCCAGATCTTGCGGATCGCGTCCCGCGCCGGATCGGCGCGCCAGCCGGCCGTGTCGAGGCCGGGAAGATGCTCCTCGCGTTCCCCTTGGGTCAGCGCCTCGGTCATGGCGATCTCCTCGCGCGATGTCGGTCATGGATCAGTTAACCGGAGAACCTCGCCTCGCGCCACTCCCGCGCCTCGCGACCTCCGCGTTCCGGCGGCGGTTCCGTCTCGGCGCGCGGGAACGGGACCATGCCGATCGCAAGGGCCGCGCGGAGATCCTCGCGCATGCGGGTGATTTCATCGCCGCCCGTCTCGCCCCGGCCGACCCGCCGAATGACGGGCGCCAGACGCCGATGCGCGGCCATCCGGTCTTTATCGCGCAACATGCGACGGCGACCTGCTGTCGGGGATGCCTCGCGAAATGGCACGGGCTGCCCGCGGGCCGCGCGCTGTCGAGGGTGGAGCAACGGGCGGTGGTCGGGCTGATCATGGCCTGGATCGACGCGGAAATGGGGTACCGGCCATGACGGCGGCGACGCAGGCGACCGAGGCGCTACGCAAGGCGGGCGTCGCTTTCGCGACATATGAATATGCCTATGACAAGGCCGCGACCCGGATCGGCGAGCGGGCGGCGGAGGCGCTCGGACTGCCGGCCGAGCAGGTGTTCAAGACGCTGATGCTCGAAGTCGATGGCCAGCCGCGCTGCGTCGTGATCCCGGTCGCGGCGAATCTGTCGATGAAACGCGCGGCGGCGGTCTTCGGGGGCAAATCGGCGAAGATGATGGAGCCCGCGAAGGCCGAACGGCTGACCGGATATGTCGTCGGCGGGATCAGCCCGGTCGGGCAGAAGCGGCGCGTGCCGGTGGCGCTCGACGATTCGGCGGTGGCGCGGGAGCGGATCGTGATCAACGGCGGCCGGCGGGGGTTCATGATCGAACTCGCCGCCGGGGATCTGCGCGCCGTGACCGGGGCGGAGGTGGCCCGCCTCACCGCCGATTAGCCGCCCCATCTGTCACCCGATCAGCCGAGCGCGCCGAGACCCGCGCGGAGCGGACCGGCGAGATCGCCAAGTTCACCGTCGATCGCGCCGTGCGTCTCGATCCAGATCGGCAGCGCGGCGGCGAGCAGCGCGCGCCCCGGCTCCGTCAGACCGATGAGACGCCCGCGCCGGTCGGTCTCGTCGGGCATGGTCTCGATCAGGCCGCGACGTTCCAGCGGTTTGAGGTTGGCAGTCAAGGTCGTGCGGTCCATCGCCAGCGTTTCCGCCACCGCGCCGAGCCGGGGCGGCTTCGGCCGGTTGAGCGACATCAACAGTGAGAACTGCCCGCTCGTGAGCCCGAGCGGCCGCAGCACGACATCGAACCGCCGCGCGAGCGTCCGCGCCGCCCGCTGCGCCGCGAGGCACAGGCAGTGGTCGCGCACGTGTAGCGTCGTCGCGTACGGAACCATCGGGTTGGGCGGAACATTGCTCATGGATGAATATGTTGACATCAACGGGAATCGTCAAGTACGTTGATATCAACCTAATGAGAAGGAGATTCGCATGACCGACCGTCACGAAGTCACCGCCTTCGACTGGGTCCCGCCCTTCGCCGCCGGGCTGGTCCGCGACCTTCGCGTCCGCTGGGCGCTGGAGGAGGCCGGTCTGCCCTATGAGGCGCGGCTGCTCAGCGCCCGAAGCGAACGGCCCGCCGCCTATTTCCGCGAACAGCCCTTCGGCCAGGTGCCGGCCTATCGCGATGGCGAGGTCGCGATGTTCGAGAGCGGCGCGATCGTGCTCCATATTGCCGAGCGGAGCGAGGCGCTGATGCCGCGCAACCCCCAGGGCCGGGCACGGACGACCTCCTGGGTCTTCGCCGCGCTCAACAGCGTCGAACCTCTGGTGTCGGAACTCGGCGCCGTCGATATCTTCCATCAAGGCGAGGAATGGGCGCGGCTTCGGCGACCGGGGCTGGTCGCGGAACTCGGCCAGCGGCTCGATCGGGTCGCCGACTGGATCGGCGAGAGCGACTATCTCGAGGACCGCTTCACAGCGGGCGATCTCATGATGACGACCGTATTGCGCAATCTGCGCGATACCGATCTCGTCTCGGAGCGCCCGGTGCTCGCCGCCTATCAGGCGCGCTGCGAAGCGCGGCCGGCCTTTGGCCGGGCGCTGGCCGGGCAGATGGGCGATTTCAGGAAAACCGAAGCCTCGGCGGCGCATTGAACCGTCCGTCGCGAACAAAGGAGAAGATCATGGCCTATACCGAAGGATTCCTCGTCGCCGTCCCGGCCGCGAACAAGGAACGTTACCGCGCGCACGCGTCCGATGCCGTGTCGCTGTTCAAGGATCTCGGCGCGACCCGCGTGGTCGAGGCCTGGGGCGACGACGTGCCGGACGGCACGACCACTGATTTCAAGGGCGCGGTGAAGGCCGAGCCGGACGAGGTCGTGGTGTTCTCCTGGATGGAATATCCCACCAAGGAGGCGCGGGACAGCGCGCAGGACCGGATGGAGAACGACCCGGAGGTTCAGGAGCGCATCGGGAAGATGGGCGAGATGCCCTTCGACGGCATGCGGATGATCTTCGCCGGGTTCGAGAACGTGCTCGACGAGAAGAGCCCGGGCGGGACCGGCTATGTCGACGGCTTCCTCGCTCCGGTGCCGAAGTCGCGCAAGGATGACTACCTCGCCTTCGCCACCGACATGGCCGCGAAGTTCAAGGAGCTGGGCGCGACCCGGATCGTCGAGAACTGGGCCGATGAGACCCCCGCCGGCAAGGTCACCGACTTCACCGGCGCGGTGAAGGCCAGCGGCGACGAGGGGATCGTGTTCTCCTGGGTCGAATGGCCCTCGAAGGAGGTGCGCGACGCCGCCTGGGCGAAGTTCATGTCGGAGGAGGACGGCTCGACGGAGATGCCCTTCGACGGCAAGCGGCTGATCTACGGCGGCTTCGCGCCCATCGTGGACGCCTGACCAACGCCGGCGGGGATCAATCCTGTTCGGGCTGCTCCCCGCCGCGGCGGAACGGGCCGTAATGGGTCAGGATCTCGATCTCCTGATCGACCGCGTGGGCCTCGGCGTCGAGATACTGTTTCACCGCCCGCGCGAGGCCGGGATCGGCGATCCAGTGCAGCGAATGCGTCTGCGTCGGCAGGTAGCCCCGAGCGAGCTTGTGCTCGCCCTGCGCGCCGGCCTCGACCCGGGCGAGGCCGCGCGCGATCGCGGCCTCGATGGCTTGGTAGTAGCAGAGTTCGAAATGCAGGAACGGGTGATCCTCGACACAGCCCCAATAGCGCCCGTAGAGCGTCTCGCGCCCGATGAAGTTGAGCGCGCCCGCCACCCAGCGCCCCTCCCGCCGCGCGAGAACGAGCAGGATGTCGTCGCGCAATGTCTCCTGCGCGCGGGCGAAGAAGTCGCGGGTGAGGTAGGGCGAGCCCCATTTCCGCGCGCCGGTGTCCTGGTAGAAGCGCCAGAAGGCGTCCCAGTGCTCGGGTTCGATCGCATCACCGGTCAGCGCGACGATCTCGCCGCCGAAGGCGCGCGCCCGCTCGCGCTCCTTCCGGATCGCCTTCCGCTTGCGCGAGGAAAGCTCGGCGAGGAAGGCGTCGAAATCGGGATAGCCATGGTTCAGCCAGTGGAACTGCTGGCTCACCCGCGGCATCAGCCCGATGGCTTCGCCCCATTCCGCCTCCTCCGCCGCGCAGAAGGTGACGTGGAGCGAGGAGCAGCGGTTCGCCTTGGCGAGCCTGAGCGCGCCTTCGGTCAGGGCGGCGCGGCCCTCGACCTCGAACCCGGGCCGGGTCAGAAAGCGCCGGCCGCTCGCGGGCGTAAAGGGCACAGCCGATTGCAGCTTCGGGTAATAGCGCCCGCCCGCGTTCTCATAGGCATGGGCCCAGTTGTGGTCGAAGATATACTCGCCCTGGCTGTGGCCCTTGGCGTAGAGCGGCATGACGGCGAGCACCTCGCCCTCCATCCGGGCGGCGAGATGGCAGGGGGTCCAGCCGGTGCCGGGGCCGACGGAGCGCGACTCCTCGAGCGCCTTGAGGAAGCGATGGGTGGTGAACGGGTCGAGCGGCCGCCCCGCTTCCGGCGCGGCGCAGCGGTCCCAGTCCTCGGCGGAGATTTCCGCGAGGGATGTCAGTACCGTGATCTCTATCGCACCGCGGTCGTCCATCGCGCCTCCCCGCCCGACCATCAGATGGGCGCGGGTGCGCAGAGGTCAACCCGCCGCCGGCAGGTATCCCTCGAAGGTGACGTTGTCCGCGATGCGACGCGCCACCGCCTCGGCCGCGGCCGAGCGGATGGTCCAGGTCAGGATCGGCACACCGCGATCCTTGAGCGCCACGACGGCCGGGTTCGCGAGGTCGGATCTGTCATGCGAGACGAAGCCGCAGCCGAGCGGATCGAAATCGGCGAGCGCCGCGAGATGCGCGCGCCGCGCGGCGTCGATGTGCCACTCCGCCGCGTCGAAGGCGCAGGAAGTCAGCCCGCGCGGCACCTCCGGCGCCGCCTCGGCGAGCGCGGCGACCGAATGCGGGTTGAAGGACATGAGCGCCACCGGCCCCTCGTAGCCTTCAAGCAACGCGGCGATGCGCCGTTCCAGCGGGCCGACCCCGGGTCCGAGCGCATGGCTCTGGTCCTTCACCTCGATCAGGAGCGGGACGCGGCCGGCCACGAGGTCGAGGAACTCGGCGAGCGTCGGAATCGTCTCGCCGTCCGCGGCGCCTGCGAGCGGGATCGTGGCGAGATCGGCGGCGGCCCGTTCCCGGACCGCGCCGGCCCGGCCCGTCAGGCGTTCGAGCACGTCATCGTGAAACACCAGGGCCTCGCCATCGGCGGAGGCCTGGATGTCGCATTCGATGCCGAACCCGCCCGCGACCGCCGCCCGCGCGGCGGCCCGGCTGTTCTCGATCACGCCGCGCGCGCGGTCGTGCAATCCGCGATGCGCGATCGGCACGCCGAGGAAGGTGGCGGGCAGGCGAACGGCCGGCCACGAAACGGCATCCAAGGGACCGGACCGGCTCATGGTTCAGGAGACCTGGAAGATCCCCTCGACTTCGACCGCGACGCCCGAAGGCAGCGAGGCGACGCCGACGGCGGCGCGGGCGTGGCGGCCTCGATCGCCGAAGACCTCGGCGAGCAGGTCGGAGGCGCCGTTCATCACCTTCGGGTGATCGGTGAAATCGGGCGCCGCGTTGACGTAGCCGTTGAGCTTGATCACTTCGACCACCCGGTCGAGATCGCCGTCGCAGGCGGCGCGGAGTTGGGCGATGAGCGCCAGCGCGCAGGCACGCGCGGCGCGGTAGCCTTCGTCCGGGCCGATATCGGCGCCGAGCTTGCCGAGAATGAAGCCGTTCCCGTCCCGGCTGACCTGGCCGGAAATGTAGATGAGATCGCCCGCGCGGGTATAGGGGACGTAGTTCGCGGCCGGCGCCGGGGCATCGGGCAGCGTGATACCGAGTTCGGCGAGTCGGGCATCGATGGACGAGGACATTCTGAGCGCTCCTGTTTTCCGGGGCCGGTCCGCCGGCCCGCCGGTGATGGGCGGAGGCTAGCCAAGAACGGCGCGCGATGAAACGCGCTTTCCGGGTCACTCTCCGTCTGATAGGCTCGCCACGGCGAGCATCCGCCCTTGCGGTGCGCGAAAACATGCATACTAAGCCCCCGAACGGGGTGACACGGGATGACCGCGCCCTAGTTGCATGGCCGCTAGATCGCAAACCGACGAACCGAGGGATTGATCCGAACATGATACGTCTCGCGCGCGCGACGCTGCCCCTTGGGGCGTTGCTGCTTCTGGGAGCCTGTGCCACGCCGCCGTCGGGTGACCCCAACGATCTGAGCTACGATCCGTTCGAAAGCTACAACCGCCCCGTTCACCGCACCAATGTCGCGATCGACGAGGCCGTCTACGGTCCCGTGGCGCGCGGCTACGGCGAGACGATGCCGCAGGTCGCGCGGAACGGGTTCCGCAACCTCCGCGACAACTGGAGCCTTCCCGGCGACGTCATCCAGTACGGGCTGCAGGGAGAAGGGATGCGGGTCGCCGAGACAACGACGCGATTCGCCGTCAACACCCTGCTCGGCCTCGGCGGGCTGCTCGATATCGCCAAGGACATGGGGCTCCCCTACCGCGAGACCGGCTTCGACGAGACCTTCTACAAATGGGGCGTCCCGGACGGTGGCTATGTCGAAATTCCGTTCCTGCCGCCCGGGACGCAGCGGGACTGGACGGCCTGGGTGCTCGACCAGTTCGCGGACCCGACCTACTACGTGCTGAGCGGGCCGGTGGTCGATGGTCTCTTGGTCGTGAGCGGCCTTGATATCGTCAACGACCGCTACGAACTGGATCCTGTTGTGGAGATGATGCACAACTCCGCCGACAGCTATTCCGCGCAGCGGTTGAGCTATCTGCAGAACAAGTGGGCGCGGCTGTCGGGCGGCGAAGCGGACGTGAACATGTTGGAGGATGTCTATGACTATGAATGACGCGGCCCTCAGCCGGCGGGCCCTGATGCGGGGCGCGGCGGGCCTGGGCCTCGCCTTCGCGCTCCATGGCCCGGCCTTCGCGCAATCCACCTCGGCCGCGCAGCAGCTGGTCGTGACGCTTTCGAACGAGTTGAGCCGGCTGGTCAATTCCGGCCAGTCCGCGAACCAGATCATTTCGGCTTTCCAACAGCTGCTCATGCGCTACGGCGACATGAACGCCGTTTCGGCGAGCGTGGTCGGCCCGACCTGGCGCGGCGCGAGCCCGGCGCAGAAGCAGGCCTTCGTGCCCGCCTTCACGAACTATTTCGCCAAGCGCTACGGGAAGACATTCTCGGAGTACAAGAACGCGACGATCCAGGTCGATGGCGCGCAGGATGCCGGTCGGGCCGGCGTTCTTGTCAACTCGACGGTGAAGCGGCCGGGCCAGGAGGACATCCGCGTCGGCTGGCAGATCTCGGACCGCTCCGGCAGCCCGAAGGTGGTCAATCTGGTCATCGAGGGCGTGTCGGCGCTCGCGAACGAACGGGCCGAGGTCGGGGCGATGCTCGACGCGCAGGGCGGCGATCTCGACCGGCTGATCGCCCAGATGCGGAGCTCCTGACCGGAGATGGCCGGCGAACGCGGTGGCATATTCGCGGGCGGGGACCCCTTCGTCCTCGCCCGCGCCTGGCTCGCCGAGGCCGAGGCGGTCGAACCGAACGATCACAACGCGATCGCGCTCGCGACCGTCGACGCCGACGGGATGCCCAACGCCCGCATGGTTCTCCTGAAGGAGATCGAGGACGACGGTTTCGTCTTCTACACCAATTACGAAAGCCGGAAGGCCAGCGAACTGACCGGCGGCAAGGCGGCCTTCGTCATGCACTGGAAATCACTGCGCCGGCAGATCCGGGCGCGCGGGACCGTGACCAGGGAAGATGGCCCGAAGGCCGACGCCTATTACCGCTCCCGCGGTTTGCAGAGCCGGCTCGGTGCCTGGGCGTCGAAGCAGAGCGCCCCCCTGTCGTCGCGGGCGGCGCTGGTCGCGGAGGTCGCGAAGATCGCCGCGCTGAAGGGAATCGACCCCGAACGGCCGCCGTTCTGGGGCGGCTACCGGATCACCCCCGTCGAGATCGAGTTCTGGGCGGACGGCGCGCACCGTCTGCACGACCGTTTCCGCTGGACCCGCCCGGGCCCAGGCGCGCCCTGGGAAGTGACACGCCTGCAACCCTGAAGCGCGGGATCGGCCGCGCTGGCAGATCCGTCAGGCCGGCGTCGGCTCGGTCAGGAACGGGTAGTCGGTATAGCCCTTCGCCCCGCCGCCATAGAAGGTGTCCCGGTCCGGCGCATTGAGCGGCGCGTCCCGGCGCAGCCGTTCCACGAGATCCGGATTCGAGATGAAGAGCTTGCCGAAGGCGACCGCGTCGGCCGCGCCGCTTTCGACCGCGTCGATCGCCATCTCGCGATCATAGCCGTTGTTGGCGATATAGACGCCCTTGAAGAGCGCCCGGAGCCGCGCGATGGCCTCCGGATCGGGCAGTGACCGCTCGCCGCCTGTCTCCCCCTCCACCAGATGAAGATAGGCGAGACCGTAGGCGCTGATCCGCTCGATGGCGCGGGAATAGAGCTCCTCGGCCCCATCGATTTCGACGCCGTTCGCATGCGAGAACGGGCTCAGCCGCACCCCGACCCGGTCGGCGCCGATCGCCTCGCTCACGGTCGCGACCACTTCCTCGAGGAAGCGCGTGCGATTCTCGACCGAGCCGCCATAGGCGTCCGTCCGGGTGTTCGACGAGGCGCGCATGAACTGCTCGATCAGATAGCCGTTCGCAGCGTGAATCTCGACACCATCGAACCCCGCCGAGCGCGCGTTCATCGCCGCGTGGTGGTAATTCGCGAGCACCCGTCCGATCCCGCCGATGTCGATCGCCCTCGGCTCGGAGGTCGGCATGAACTTCTCGCCATCGAAGGTCCGGGTCGCGGCGGTGAGCGCGGAAGGCCCGACCGGCTGCGCGCCATCGGGCAGCAGGGAACTGTGCGATACGCGGCCGACATGCCAGATCTGCGCCACGATCGTTCCACCCTCGGCATGGACCGCGTCCGTCACCGCGCGCCAGCCGTCGATCTGCGCCGGAGAATGGATCCCCGGCGTCCAGGCATAGCCCTTGCCCATCGGACTGATCTGCGTCCCCTCGGAGATGATGAGGCCGGCGGAAGCACGCTGGCGATAATAGTCCACATGCAGATCGATCGGCGCATCGTCCCTGGGACGCGCCCGGTTGCGCGTCAGCGGCGCCATGACGACCCGGTTGCGCAGCGACAGCGCGCCGGCCTTGAGGGGCGTGAAGAGTTTCGCATCCGTCATCGGATTATCCTTCGGAAGTCCTGTTCGCCGGGATGATCTGGCGTGCCGCGCGGAAATGCCAACCCCCGGCAAGTCACATTCCGCCGCGTCATGTCCGCTCACGTCAGCCGAAGACCGACCAGCCGGTGCGCTGCGCCAGCATCTCGAGCGCGACCGAGCCGAGCAGCGAATTGCCCTGGGCGTTCAGGCCGGGAGACCAGACGGCGATCGCCGCGTGGCCGGGCGCGATCGCGAGAATCCCGCCTCCGACCCCGCTCTTGCCCGGCAGGCCGACGCGATAGGCGAAATCGCCGGACTGGTCGTAATGTCCGCAGGTCAGCATCATCGCATTGATCCGCCGCGCCCGCGACCGGCTGACGACCGAGCCGCCGCCCACCGGATCGCGCCCGTCGTTCGCGAGGAAGAGGCCGGTCCTCGCGAGCTGGCGGCAGGTCATCGCGACGGCGCAGTGATGGAAGTAGACGCCCAGCACGTGATCGACCGGATGCCGGATCGCGCCATAGGCATGCATGAAATAGGCGAGCGCGCGGTTGCGGTCGCCCGTCGCCTGTTCGGATTTCGCGACCGCCTGATCGATCACGATGCCCTCGTCATCGGCGAGGGAACGCACGAAGCGGATCATCTCGCCGATCGCCTCCCGCGGCGTATGGCCGGCGAGCAGCAGGTCGGTCATGACGATCGCGCCGGCGTTGATGAACGGGTTGCGCGGGATGCCATGTTCGGCTTCGAGCTGCACGATCGAGTTGAAGGCGGAACCGGAGGGCTCGCGCCCGACCCGGTTCCAGATCGACTCGCCGTGCTTGCCGAGCGCGAGTGTGAGCATCAGCACCTTGGAGATGCTCTGGATCGAGAAGGCGGTCTCGGCATCGCCGACGAGATGCGTCGCGCCGTCGAGCGTCAGCACCGCCATGCCGAATTGCCTAGTATCCACCCGTGCGAGTTGAGGAATGTAATCGGCAACCTTTCCCTCGCCGAACCGCGGCGAAAGCGTTGCGTATATCTCACGAAGGATATGGTCTATATCGGGCTGTTCTGGCATAATGGGATTGTTAGCTGAAGTTTAGTTTTATTTCGCAGATCGATTTTCCTTGACGCCGCCGCCTGGTTGGCGACCACCATAATCCAGATGGGAGTGCGACGGAACAAGTCGCACTCTCCCGCACCGAAGGACACCGCGTCGTCGCGGTGGGAGGTTCCGCATGCATGCGCTTCTGTTCATGACCGTGGTGGTTATGGCAACCACGCTCGCCGATTACTGGCTCAAGATCGCCTCTGGGCGGGAGAGCATCCTCGGCAGTGTCCATTTCATCGGCGGCGCGCTGATCTACGGCCTGAGCGCGATCGGCTGGGTCTATGCGATGCGGCACCTCCCGCTGGCGTCGATCGGCGTCTACTATGCGATGCTGAGCATCCTGTTCCTCGCGGGGCTCGGCGTCGTCGTCTTCGAAGAGAAGCTGACCGCCCGCGAAGTGGCGGGGCTGTTTCTCGCCTGCGCCTCGATCGGGCTCATGACGCGGATTAACTGAGGGGGTTCTCGCCCCCGTTCGCGCCCTGGCTCGCTCTCGGGTTCGCATCCCGGTTCCCGCGCGGGCTCCCTTGATCCCCGGCTGTTCGACCTCTAGCTCTTGGAGGACGATCCAACCGCGGAGCGCGCGATGCCGGACCGCAAGACCCTGCTTCTGACCGGCGCGAGCCGCGGCATCGGCCATGCGACCGTGAAACGGTTCTCGGCCGCCGGGTGGCGTGTGATCACCTGCTCCCGCCATCCGTTTCCCGAGAATTGCCCCTGGCCCGCCGGGCCGGAGGATCACATCCAGGTCGATCTCGCCGATCCGAACAACACGATCGAGGCGGTGGCCGAGATCCGGCGGCGCCTGAAGGGTGGCCGGCTGGAGGCGCTCGTGAACAACGCCGGCATCTCGCCGAAGGCGGCGGGCGGCGGCCGGCTCGATACGCTCACCACCGACCTGCGGACATGGGGCCATGTGTTTCACGTCAACTTCTTCGCCTCCGTGGTGCTGGCCCGCGGGCTGGTCGAGGAACTCAAGGCGGCGCGCGGCGCCATCGTGAACGTGACCTCGATCGCCGGCGGTCGGGTCCATCCCTTCGCCGGCGCCGCCTATGCGACCTCCAAGGCGGCGCTCGCGGCCTTGACCCGGGAGATGGCACATGATCTGGGTCCACTCGGAATTCGCGTAAATGCAATCGCTCCGGGAGAGATAGAGACCGAGATCCTGTCGCCGGGAACCGAGGAACTCGTGACGGCGATACCGCTGCGCCGTCTTGGGCAAACAAACGAGGTGGCGGACACGATTTTCTTTTTGTGCTCGGCCGAAAGCAGTTATGTTTCCGGCGTGGAGATCGAGATCAACGGGGGACAGCATGTTTGAGCGTTCACGCGAGATGCGACCGGACGCCTCGATGCCCACACGCTCCGGTTGAAATGAGTCCTTGAGGCGGGCTGAACTCTCCAGTTTTCCGTTGCGCCTCCCCGTATTCGGGATATGACGGTCCGGTGCAAGGATTGTCGCAAGGTAGCCCCGGATTCGCGTGGTGGAGAGCAATATTAGTGTAGCGTTCGGCGGGAGGTCTGGGATCACCAGTGTCGAACAGTTAGAGTACTGTGAGATGGTAGTACGCGGTCACGTCAAATGGTTCGATACCACGAAGGGCTATGGCTTCGTGGTCGCGGAGGACGGCGAAGGCGATATCCTGCTTCACGGCAACGTTCTGAGGGTCTTCGGCTTCACTTCGGTGGCCGAGGGCGCCGAGATCGTGCTTCGCGTCCAGGTTACGGACCGCGGGCGTCAGGCGCTGGAGGTTCTGGATATCCTGCCCGGCTCCGCGCCCACGCATGATCCGGCGGCGGCGCTGCCGGCGCAGGGCGCCTCGGGCGGCCCGTTGCAGCCTGCGCGGGTCAAGTGGTTCGACCGCGTCAAGGGATTCGGCTTCGTGAACGTCTATGGCCGGACCGAGGATGTCTTCCTGCATATGGAGACATTGCGGCAGTATGGCTATGGCGAGGTTCTCGCCGGCGACGTGCTCGCGGTGCGGATCACCTCCGGTCCCCGGGGACCGATGGTCTATGAGGTCCGAAGCTGGGACTACGTGGCCCGTCAGCGTCAGGCCGGCGACACCGATGTCTGACCGTCCGGCGCCCGGCGGTCAACCCGATGGCCCGGCGCGCAATGACCGGGCGTCCGATGGTCGGGCTTCCGGCGACCGGGTGCGCGGGTGCCGCCAATTCGGGCTGTTGCTCGCTGGATCGCTTCTCGCCGGTTCGCTCGGCGCCCTGCTTCCGGCCGGCGCCGCCCGCGCCCAGAGCGCCTGCGATCCCGCCCGGGTCGATATCCGCGACGCGGACGGTTCGGCGCGGGTCTCGGTCGAGGTCGTCGACACCCCGGAGAGTCGGGAAATCGGGCTGATGCATCGCGAATCGCTGCCGCGCTACTCCGGGATGCTGTTCGTCTACGAATACGCCCAGCCCGTCGCCTTCTGGATGGAGAACACGCTGATCCCGCTCGACATGCTGTTCTTCGACGCCTCCGGCCAGCTGCGGCGCATCCATGAGAATGCCAAGCCGCTGGACCGAACGCCGATACCCGGCGGCGACGACATCCGCTTCGTGCTGGAGTTGAACGCCGGGATGGCGAAGACGCTCGGCATCGATCCCGGCGCCGAATTGCGTCATCCCGCCGTCGAACAGACCGTCGCCGCCTGGCCCTGCGGCTAGGAAACGGCGCGGGCGCTCACCGATTCCGCTTTTCTCACGCGGCGCTCCGGGCTAGAGCAGCCCCGTCGGGGCGTGGCGCAGCCTGGTAGCGCGACGGTTTTGGGTACCGTAGGTCGCTGGTTCGAATCCAGTCGCCCCGACCAGTTGACCCGATCAGCAGGTTCCTACCCCACCGCCGCGCGTTCGCCCGCGGGCTCGGCCGCCTCCTCACGGGCCGCATGCCTGGCCGCGCGCCAGCCGAAGACCATCGCGGGACCGATCGTCGTTCCCGGCCCCGGATAGGTGCCGCGGAAGATCGAGCTCGCGTCATTGCCGCAGGCGTAGAGCCCCGGAATCTTCTGGCCGGCCGTGTCGAGGACCCCGCCATTCACATCGACCCGCAGGCCGCCCGCGCCGGCGAGGTCGATCGGAACCACCCGCAGCGCGTAGAAGGGCGCGGTCGCGATCGGGCCGAGGCACGGGTTCGGCGATCCCGCCGTCTCATCGCCGTTGAACCGGTTCATCACTGAGGCGCCACGCCCGAACGCCTCATCGAGCCCGGTCTCGGCGAAGCGGTTGTTCGCCGCGATCGACCCGGCGAGACCGAGGGGATCGACCCCGATCGCGCGTGCCAGAGCTTCCGGGGTGTCGGCCCGGCGCAGGTAGCCCGCGCGCAGGAGCCGCCGGAGCCCGCGCCCGCCCGGCAGCACCAGGCCAAGCCCATAGCGGCGGATGAAACGGGCGTCGGCGATGAGCCAGGCTTCCCGAAGTCCCGCGCGGATCATTCCGGCGCAGAAATCATGGTAGCTGTCGGCCTCGTTCACGAATCGCCGCCCGTCCGCGCCGACCGCGATCAGGCCCGGTTTCGCCCGGTCGAGCAGGATATGCGGCCAGATCGACGGCGCGGCTCCGCGTTTCGGCACGAGAGAGCAGGGCATCCAGAGCGCCGGGCTGTCGCCGCCATCGTCGAGCGCGGCGCCGAGACCTTCCGAGGCGAGGGTGATGCCGTCGCCGGTATTGGCCTCGGGCGACTGGGACAGCGCGCCGACCTCGGCCGGGAAGAGCTTCTCGCGCAGCGATTCGCTCCAGCCGATGCCACCCGTCGCGAGCACGACGCCGCGCCGCGCCCGGACCCTGCGCGGGCCCTCGGGGGTTGTGATCACGGCGCCCACCACCGCTGCCCCATCGCGAATGATCTCGGCGATCGGGCTGTCGAACCAGATCGGCACGTGCCTTCGCCGCAAGCTCAGGAGCAGCCGGCCGACCAGCGCGTTGCCCATCAGCAGGCGCGTTCCCCGCCGGTGCCGCAGCCGCGCACGGAAGTGGCCGAAAAGAAGGTTCATCGCGGTCCGGAAATTGCCGCGGCTCGCCAGCGGATCGAGCAGCGCGCCGAGTTCCGCCCGGCCGACCATCATGCCGCCCAGCCCCATGAAAACGTCCCTGGGCGGCCTGACGCGGGCGAAATCGGCTCCGAGGCGGGTGCCGTCGAACTCGACCGGGGCCAGTGCCCGGCCGCCATAGGCGGAGCCCGGCCCATCGAGATAGTCGGGATGGGCCTGCGCCGCGACGAACCGCACCTCGGACTTGGCTTCAAGCTCGGCGATCGCCTCCGGAGCGGATGCGAGAAAGGCTTCGCGCAACTCATCCCCGCCCCGGTTTCCGACGACATGGCGGAGGAAGGCGGCCGCGTCCTCGACCCGGTCGGGCACGCCCGCCTTCCGGCTGAGATCACTGCCCGGAATCCAGGCGGTGCCGCCGGAGGTCGCCGTCGTGCCGCCGGCCATGCCGGTCTTCTCGCAGAGCAGCACGTCGAGGCCTGCGATCGCGCCGGTCAGCGCCGCGGTCATGCCGCCCGCCCCCGCCCCGATCACGAGCAGATCGACCTCGGTGTCGAAGCCTTCGGTGACCTCTCCGCTCATGCCGCGTCCTCCGCCGTCGCGGCGCGCAGGACGGCGAGCACCGCCTCGCGTGCCATCGCGGCCCGGCCGCGGGGATCGATCCGCCTCGCCCAGGCGAGGTTCGGGATCTCGACGCTGATCGTTACATCGGGCGGAATCCGCCGCGCCAGGCCGACGAGATCGATGCCGCCCATGCCGGGAAAGAGCCGCTCGCTGCGGGCGATCCGGATCAGCCCCTCGTCCGAGGGATCATAGGGTTTCGCTCCATCGCAGAACTGCACGTAGTGCATGCGCGCGGGCGCGAGGGAGGCGAGTTCTTCAAGCCTCACGCCAGCGCGATCGAGGTGGAGCGCGTCGACGAGCACGCCCGCCGTCGCGCTGCCGGAGGCATCGAGGATCTCGCGCGCCTCGGTGAGGTCGCGGACCGCGGTCCAGGGCATGAATTCCAGATCCGCCGTCAGCCCCCGCGCGTCGCACATCGCGGCGAATCGCGCGAAGGACTGGACGAGCCGGCCGCGATCCCGGTCGTCGCCCGCGACCAGCACATGCTTGCCACCAAGCTCGGCGCTCCGGTCACAGAACCGGTCGAAGAGATCCCAGTCGTTCTCGGCGCCGAGGCGGACGATCTCGATATCGGCGACCCCGAGCCCGGTCTCGGCGAGCGCGCGGCGGACATCGCGGAGCAGGGCCGCATCGGTCAGCAGCGGGTAGTCCGCCTCCCCGCCGGCGGGAAGCACGCGGAAACCGATCTTCTGATAGCCGGCCTCGGCGGCGGCATGGACGGCCTCGACGGGCCCGACGTCGGCGACCGTCAGGAAGGCGAGCGACAGCGGATGCATGGCGAGGATTGCCTGAGCGGCGAGAAGGGCATGGGCAGGGCGATGTCGGACCGCATCTCCGGCAGGAGCAGGTCCGGTCCGCCCTTCGGCGGCCATTTGCCGTCCTTGACTGAACGGCCGCGGGCGGCCGCGCGTTCCTCAAGGCTCGCATAGGGCCAGATCTGGGTCCAGCGGTGCGGCCCGTCCAGGGAGCGCATGACGACCGCCAGTTTCGAATAGGTCTCGCGTTCGGGCATCGCCTGTTCCCAGGCGGTGTCGAGCGCGGTCAGCGCCCCGATCCGCGGCCGGTAGGTGCGGATCTCGTAGACCGGCCCGAGCGCGCCTTCGAGGCATCCGGGCCGGAAGTCCGCGCCGCGATAGCTGTCCATCGCGATCCCGGTCAGCAGATCGGCGCAGCCGAAGGGATCACCGCTCCGGAGCGCGCGATCGCGTTCGGCCATCATGCTGGCGAAGTCATCGAACTCCCTGAGCAGGTAGACGCGGTTCAGCGTCCCGATTTCCGTGCCCCAGGCGCCGCGGAGCACACCCTCGCCGGCCTTCACCCAGGCCTCGATCGCGGGCGCCGCCTTGCCGCCGCCGAAGATCACCGTGTCGAGTGTCGTGAATTCGTAGTAGCTCATTTCGCCTTTTCCTCAATTCGTGTGGATGATCTGCCCGGCGAGCACGCACCCGGCGATGTAGCCGAAAGTCATCCCCGGCCCGAGGGTGATCCCTCCGGAGGGGTAGTGTCCGTTCATGATCGAGCTCATGTCGTTGCCGGCGGCGAAGAGGCCCGGGATCGGCGCGCCGTCGCGATCCAGCACACGCGCGGCGGCGTCGGTCGCGAGGCCGGCGAAGGTGCCGAGGCTGCCCGGCACGATGCGCACCGCGTAGAAGGGCCCGGTTCTGAGCGGAGCGAGGGAGGGGTTGGGGCTCTGCCCCGCGTCGCCCTGAATCCGGTTGTAGCGCGAACGGCCGCGGTGGAACTCCGGGTCCTCGCCCCGCTCCGCCGCCGCGTTGAACCGCTCGACCGTCGCGCCGAGCGCGCCCGCGTCGATGCCGCAGGCCGCCGCGAGGTCGCCCAGCGTGCGCCCGGTCCGCAGGTAGCCCGCGCGGATCGCGCCGCCGGTCGGAAACGGGAAGGGTTTCACCGCGCCGAGCCCCCAGCGCCGGCGCGCGGCGGCGTCGGCGATCAGCCAGCAGTGGGGCTCGGACCCCGGCGGCGTGGCCTTGAGGAGCGCGGAGACGAAATCGTGGTAACTGTCCGCCTCGTTGACGAAGCGGCGCCCATCGGGCGTGACCGCGATGATGCCGGGCTTGGCGCGCTCGACGAGATGCGGGAAGTTGCCCGGCCCGTCGCGGCGCGGCGCGAAGGAGACCGGCGCCAGCGCGGCGGCCGAGGCCAGATCGTCCCGCACCCACGCCCCCGCCGATTCGCCCAGGGTGAGGCCATCTCCGGTATTCCCCTTCGGCGCCGCCGAGTGATGGCCGCGTCCTTCGGGCCCCGCGTGCGGCACCAGCCGGGCGAGCCGGGCCCGGTCATGCGGGAAACCTCCCGCCGCCAGCACGACGCCGCGCGCGGCCTCCACCGACAGCGCCCGCCCTTCCGACCTCAGGATCGCGCCGGTGACGCGCCCCTGATCCTCGACGAGCGCGGTAACCGGCGCTTCGCGCAGCAGCGTCACGCCCTTGTCGAGCGCGGAGCGCAGGAGCCGCGCGGCGAGCGCGTTGCCGTTCACGAGGCGCATGTCGCGCCCGTGACGCATCCGGTCCCAGGCGAACCGCCCGAAGCGCCGCGCGACGACGAGCGCGGAGGCCGGCCGGCGGGTCGCGTTGAAGAAATGCCCCATTTCCGCGCCGCTCTGGATCGCCATGCCCCAGACCGTCGCCTCGGGCAGCGGCGGGCGGAGGTGATCGAACCACTCGCCGAGCGCGCGGGCGTCGAAGGGCTCGACCGAGACCGAGCGGCCGCCATCGGCCGCGCCCGGTCCCTCGTGAAAATCGGGAATCCGGTTGCCGTCGATCCAGCGCACTGCGGAATGCTCCGCGAAGAAGGAAACCATCTCGGGGCCCGTCGCGAGGAAGGCGCGCATCCGCGCATCCTCGGCCCCCGCGCCGATCTCGCTCCGCAGATAGGCGAGCGGCGTCTCGGCCGCCTCGTCGATCCCGGCGGCGACGGCGAGAGGGTTGCGCGGAATCCAGAGCCACCCGCCCGAGATCGCCGTGGTTCCGCCGAAGAGCGGCTCCTTCTCGGCGACGACGACCTTGAGGCCGAAATGCGCCGCGGTCACCGCCGCGGCGAGCCCCGCCGCGCCGGAACCAACGACGAGAACGTCGCAGCGGATCGGCGCTTCCGATTGTTGTTCGCGGCCAGTCATTTGCCCGTCATTTCCCCGTCGTTTCCCCGGCCAGTCCGGCGTTTCCGGGCGCCGCTTCGTGCTCCCGGACGATGTTTCGAAAATACTGCGAGCCATCCGCCACGGCGCCGAGATCGCGCGCGGCGGCGGCGAGCGCGGGGCCAAGCGCGGCCATGCGGGCCGGCGTCATCCGGACCGCCGGTCCGGCGATCGAGAGACAGCCGAGCACCGGCTCGCCGCCGCGGTAGCGGACCGGCACGGCCATCGCGCCCATGCCCGGAATGTAGCTGTCGACCGCGACCGAATGGCCGTCGCGCCGCGCCGCCTCGACCCGCTCGCGCAGCTCTGCGAGCGAGACCGGCGCGCCCGCGACCGGCTCGCCGCCGTCCCGCCGCAGGCCCTGCCGCGAGACCCGCGACAGCATCTCCTCCTCATCCATGGTCGACAGCCAGGCGATACCACCCGCGCTGCTCGCGAGATGCACGACGACGCCCTGTTCCTGACCGGGATCGTAGCGCAGGCCGGAGGTCGCACCCTGCGCGACCGCGACCCAGACGAGATCGCCGGCGTCGATCACCGACAGCCGGATGAGCTCCGCCGTCTCCCCGGCGAGCTGATCGAGGATCGGCTGGGCGACATCGGTGATCCCGCTCCGCGCGAGCAGCCCGAGCCCCATCGCCGGCAGCTTCATCGACAGCACATAGTCTCCATGCGCGCGCAACTGCCGCGCGTAGCCGAGCCGCGCCAGTTCCTGAAGGGCGCGGTGGATCCCGCTCGCCGGCTGATCGGTCCGCCGGGCCATCTCGCCGATCGACAAGCCGGCCGGATGCGCCGCCAGCAGTTCGATCAGGGTGAGGGATTTTTCCAGCGCGCTACTCATCGCCGTCCATGTCCGTTGCCTTCCATTCCCGGCGGCCTTCCCTTCCGGCGCCACGCCCCCGGTGCCGCGCCGGTCCCGGCGCTTGACCGGGGCGCCTTCGCCGCTACCGGCCCCGCCTTCGATAAGCGCAACCTGACACGATTCGGATAAAATTGGAAGATAATTCTAAACTTGAATATTATTATATTTTATGCGAGACGGTGAGACGACCGCTGGCGCATCCAGGCGCCGGCCGAGGCATTCGCATAGAGGAGAGATCGGAACCCCATGAGTGAACCCTTCGCGATCGACGGCGCCACGCGCATCTACCCAATCATCGGCGACCCGATCGCCCAGGTGAAATCGCCGGCGGGAATGACGGCGGCCTTCGTCGCGGCCGGACGCAACGCGGCGGTGATCCCGATCCATGTGCCGCCCGCGGATGTGGACGACTTCATCCGGACCGTCGGGCGGACACGCAACGTCGACGGGCTGATCGTGACCATCCCGCACAAGTTCGCCGCGCTTTCGCATTGCGCGACCATGTCGGAACGGGCGCGGATCGTCGGCTCGGTCAACGTCCTCCGCCGGAACCCGGACGGCTCCTGGCACGGCGACAATATCGATGGTCTCGGGATGCTCGGCGGCATCCGCTCCCAGGGCGGCGACCCGATGGGCCGGAAGACGCTTCTGGTCGGAGCCGGGGGCGCGGGAATGGCGATCGCCCAGACCCTGCTCGAATCAGGGGCGAGTGAACTCGCGATCCATGACGTGGACGCCGCGCGGCGCGACAGGCTCGTCGCGCGGATGCGCGCGCATTACGGCGAAAGGGCCCGCGTCGGCTCGGACGATCCCTCCGGCTTCGAACTCGTCGTCAACGCGACACCGATGGGCATGCGCCCGGACGATCCGCCACCGGTCCGGACCGACAGGCTGGCCGCCGGGACCTTCGTCGGCTGCGTCATCACCGCGCCCGCCGTCTCGCCCTGGGTCGCCGAGGCGCGGGCACGCGGGTGCCGGGGCAGCGTCGGTACCGACATGTACCGCGCGGAACAAGGGCTGATGATCGACTTCTTCCTCGAAGCCGCGATGGCCGAGGCCTGACGCCGCCATCAGACCACGACACTCGGCGGCGGACCCGGGTCCGGGATCGCCTCGAGAATGACGACCGCGTGGGCCCAGGGATGATCGTCGGTCAGGGTCAGATGCAGCACCGGAACATGCCCCGCCGGTGTCAGCTCGGCCGCGCGCTCCCGCGCCCAGCCGGTCAGCCGCAGGGTCGGCTGGCCGCTGGCGAGATTGACCACGCCCATGTCGCGCCAGGCGATCCCCATCCTGAGCCCTGTGCCGAGCGCCTTCGAACACGCCTCCTTCGCCGCCCAGCGCTTGGCGTAGGTCTCGACCCGGTTCGCGCGCCTGTCGGCGGTTCCCCGTTCGATCGGCGTGTAGACGCGGTCGAGAAAGCGCTCGCCGAAGCGCTCGATCGTCCGGCCGATCCGCTCGATATTGCAAAGATCGTTGCCGATCCCGATGATCATCCGCCGCTCCCGCTGACTGTCGCCGGTCTTTCTAGCCGCAAGGGCGGGCGGTATCCAACCGGAGAGGCACGACGGCGGATCTAATCCGGCCGGGCCGCCAGCGCCCGCGCCGCGTCCATGGCCGCGCGCATGCGCCGGATCGCCGCTTCCAGCCCGACGAAGATCGCCTCGCCGATCAGGAAATGACCGATGTTGAGCTCCGCCAGCTCCGGTATCGCCGCGACCGGCCCGACACTCTCGTAGGTCAGGCCATGGCCTGCGTGCACCTCCAGCCCCAGTTCCTTCGCGAAGGCCGCCATCTCGACGATGCGCGCCAGTTCCGCGTCGCGCGCCAGGGCGTCGCCCGCCACCTCGGCGTCGCAATAGCCTCCGGTGTGGATCTCGATCACCGGCGCGCCGATGCGGTGCGCCGCCTCGATCTGCGCCCGGTCGGCGGCGATGAACATCGAGACCCGGCAGCCCGCCTCGGCCAGCGGGGCGATGAAATCACGAAGCCGCGCCTCTTCGCGGAGAATGTCGAGCCCGCCCTCGGTCGTGCGCTCCTCCCGCTTCTCCGGCACGACGCAGACCGCGTGCGGCTTGTGACGGAGCGCGATCGCGCGCATCTCCTCGGTCGCCGCCATCTCAAGGTTGAGCGGCAGCGTGAGGCACTCCATCAGCGCGTCGATATCGGAATCGGTGATATGGCGCCGGTCCTCGCGGAGATGGGCGGTAATCCCGTCAGCGCCCGCCGCCTCCGCCAGACGGGCGGCGCGCAGCGGATCGGGCACCGGCCCGCCGCGCGCGTTCCTGACGGTTGCCACGTGGTCGATGTTCACCCCGAGCCTGAGCCGTCCGTTGAGCCTCGTCGTCATGATTGGTCCTTTCCGCCCGTCGCGCGCAGGTTAGACCGCGCGCGGCGCCACGCGCCAGTCAATGCTCATTCGGGGTCTTCCGGCCGGGTCGGCGCGGCGTCGAGCCGCTTCTTCGCCCGCCTCAGCATCAGCGCCCGGCGCCGCGCCTGATAGGCCGCGACCACCGGCCGGACGAGATAGTAGGACGCGATCCCGGCAACGATTCCAGGCAGCAGCCCGCCGACCAGATAGGGCCAGACCATGTCATAGGCGAAGAGGCTCAGCTTGTGCCATTGCGCGTGGCCGAAACCGAAGAGGCTGAGCAGGCTCTCCCAGAGCCCGGTCCCCGCATGGCCGAAGGCTTCCGCGATACGCCCGAAGTCACGGCCCGAGACGCCATGGCCGAGAATGCGGCGGCCGAGCGTCAGCGAGAGCGCCGCGATGAAGGGAAAGGTGAGCGGATTGCCGACCAGGGTCCCGATCAGGCTCGCCACCACATTGCTCCGCAGCACCCAGGCAAGCCCGGCGCCGAAGAGCAGGTGGAAACCGAAGAAGGGCGTGAAGGAGATGAAGACGCCGGCGGCGAAGCCGAGCGCGATCCGATGCGGCGTGTCCGGCAGGCGGCTGACGCGATGGCCGAGATATTCGATACTCCGGCGATAGCCGCGCCGCGGGTAGATCCACTCGCGCAGCCGGGCGAAGACCGGAGGCTTGTCGCGTCGCTTGAAGACCATCGCGCCTGGCTCGCCGCCACTTCCCCACCTGGCCCGGGGTCTCCCGCCGGGGATATTCAGCCGCCGGCGGCCGCCTCCTCCGTCGAAGGCGCCCGATAACGGCGCGCCTCCGCCACATCCGAATCAGCATCGAGCGCCGTCAGGATATGGGTGAGATGTTCCATATCCCGCACCTCCGCGTCTATCAGCAGTCGGTAGAAATCCGGCTTCCGATCGACGAAGACGATATTGGTGATGTTCGCGCGATGCTCGCCAAGAAGCGTGCAGATGCGCCCGAGCACTCCGGCGTCGTTCGCGATCACCAGTTCGACACGCACGACATGGTCGGCATGGGCGTGGCCCTCGGCCCAGCGCAGGTCGATCCAGCGATCGGGCGTGTCCTCGAAGGCGACGAGGCTCGCGCAGTCGATCGCGTGGATCACGACGCCCTTGCCGCGCACCGCGATGCCCACGATGCGCTCGCCCGGGATCGGGTTGCAGCAGGGCGCGGGATGCGCGGTCTGGCCGGTGCCGAGCCCGATCACCACCGATTGCTTCGGATCGGGCGCGCGCGGCAGTCCGACCTCTCGGATCAGCTCGGGATAGAGCGTCGCCACCAGATCCTTGCCGGTCATCTCCGCCCCGCCGAGACGGGCCAGCACGTCGTCGGCCTCGTCGAGCCCGAGCCTTCGCGCCGCGGCGTCGAGCGCCTTGTCCGTCGCCTTCTTGCCGACGCGCTCCAGCGAGACCCGGGCGATCTCGCGGCCGAGCCGCACCTGGGTCGCGCGCTGCTCGCCGCGGATCGACCGGCGGATCGCCGATTTCGCCCGGCCGGTGACGACCATGTCCTCCCAGGACGGCTGCGGCCGCTGCCCCTCGGCGCGGATGATGGTGATCTGCTGGCCATTGCGGAGCTTGGTCCAGAGCGGCACCCGCTGCCCGTCGATCTTCGCGCCGACGCAGGAATCGCCGATCCGGGTGTGGATCGCATAGGCGAAGTCGATCGGCGTCGCACCTTTCGGCAGGTTCACCACATCGCCCTTCGGCGTGAAGCAGAACACCTGGTCGGTGAACATCTCGAGCTTCACATGTTCGAGGAAATCGCTCGAATCCTCCTCCGCGCCCTCGAACCGCTCGGTGATCGCGCGAAGCCACTGGAATGGGTCGACGGCGAAGGGATTCTCGAACCGCTCGCCGTCCTTGTAGGACCAGTGCGCGGCGACGCCGGTCTCGGCGACCGCGTGCATCTCCGCCGTGCGGATCTGCACCTCGACGCGCTTGCCGTCGCGGCCCGAGACCGTGGTGTGGATCGAGCGGTAACCGTTCGACTTCGGCTGGCTGATGTAATCCTTGAACCGCCCCGGCACCGCCGTCCAGCGCTGGTGCACCGCGCCGAGCGCCGTGTAGCAGTCGGAGACCGAATCGGTGATGATGCGGAAACCGTAGATGTCGGAGAGCCGCGAGAAGCCTTCCTTGCGCTCCTCCATCTTGCGCCAGACCGAGAAGGGTTTCTTCTCGCGGCCGAAGACCACCGCCTCCACATCGGCATGTTCGAGCGCGACGCGGATATCCTCGGTGATCTTCGGGATCACGTCGCCGCTCTCGTTCCGGAGCGTCACGAAGCGGCGGATGATGGATTTGCGCGCCTCGGGGTTCAGGATGCGGAAGCCGATGTCCTCGAGCTCGTCGCGCATCCACTGCATGCCCATCCGACCTGCGAGCGGCGCGAAGATCTCCATCGTCTCGCGGGCCTTGCGCGCCTGCTTCTCCGGCCGCAGATGCCGGATGGTCCGCATGTTGTGCAGGCGGTCGGCGAGCTTGACGAGCAGCACGCGCGGATCGCGCGACATCGCCATCAGGAGCTTGCGGAAATTCTCCGCCTGCGCGTTCTGGACCGAAGAGAGTTCGAGATTGGTCAGTTTCGTGACGCCATCCACGAGCTGGGCGATCTCGTCGCCGAAACGCCTGGAGATCGCGCCGTAGGTCGAGCCGGTGTCCTCGATCGTGTCGTGCAGCAGCGCGGTGATGATCGTCGCATCGTCGAGCCGCTGTTCGGCGAGCAGCATGGCCACGGCGACCGGATGGCTGAAATAGGGCTCGCCGCTGCTGCGGAACTGGCCCGCGTGCATCTCGCGGCCGTATTCATAGGCCTCGGCGATCAGCGCGGAATCCGAGTTCGGATTGTAGGAGCGGACGAGATCCGTCACGCTTGCGACGGGAATGACACCGTCGGGGCCCGGCTTGACCGGGATGAGCTCCGCCATGGCAGTCGGGCCCCCCGGTCTTCCTCAGTTCTCGCCCTGCGCTTCCATCAGGGCGCGGAGCAGGCGCTCCTCGGACATGTCGTCCTCGACCGGGGCGTCGTTGCCCGCCAGAAGGGCCATGTTGTCCTCCTCCGGCTCGTCCACCTCGATCTGGCGCTGGAAGCTCTCGATCGCCGAGTCGCGCAGCTGGTCGGCGGTCAGCGTTTCCTCCGCGATCTCGCGAAGTGCCACGACGGGGTTCTTGTCATTGTCGCGATCGACGGTCAGCGGGACGCCGGAAGCGAGCGCGCGTGCGCGATGCGCGGCGAGCATGACGAGCTCGAACCGGTTCGGCACCTTGTCGACGCAATCTTCAACGGTAACGCGAGCCATAAGGCAGCCTCCAAGAAGGATCTGAGCGCGGGAAAAACGTTACCTAACCCCGTCCAGTCACAATGACAAGGGGGCTCGGCCAAACGTTTGGCGGCCATGGTGGAGCAGAGCACGGCGCGGCCCCGGCCGCAAGGCCGTCGATGTCCCACCCGCCGATGTCCCGCCCCTCGATGTCCCTCAGTGGCCGAGCGGCTGGACCGCCGCCCGCTCCGCTTCGGGAAGGGCGCGAAGGAGATCGCGCACCGAGAGGTCGAGCAGCGGATGGCGCCAGTCCGGCGCGATCTCGGCGAGCGGCGCCAGGACGAAGGCGCGTTCCCGCATCCGGGGATGCGGCAGGATCAGCCGGTCCGGCGTCATGCTCCGCGCGTCGGGTGCGATGTCCATCCATTGCCGCGCGGTCTCGGGATCGGGCAGGATGCGCTGGCCCGCCGCGATCAGGTCGAGGTCGCAGGCCCTGGGACCCCAGCGATGGTCACGCCTGCGGCCGAGTTCGGCCTCGACGGCGTGCAATCGCGCGAGGAACGCCTCGGCTTCGAGATCGCTCTCGGCCCGTGCCGCGCCGTTCACGAAATCGGGTCCGGACCCGGCCGGGAAGGCGGGCGTGCGGAACCATTGGCTGCGCGAAGTGATCATGCTATGGTCCCCGTTCAGGAGGTCCAAGGCGATAAGCAGGGTCTTTCGAGGTCCGCCGACGGGAGAGGATAGGTTAGCTCCCAAGGCGATCAGATATGTGTATTTCGGCATCTGTTGACTAAGCTCGCAAGCTGCTGGGCAAAAGCCATTGTCGGGGCTTTCGCCTGCGCGTGCGACGAAATATAACGACCTCGGCTGGAGGGGCGCCCACCTCCGGACAGTGGTCTGAAAGCTGATCATCTTTCAAGGAGGCATATGGGCATGTTCTATCGCGATGAGCGTCTCGCGCTGTTCATAGACGGTGCGAATCTCTACGCGGCGGCCAGGTCCCTCGGATTCGACATCGATTACAAGTTGCTGCGCACAGAATTCATGCGCCGTGGCAAACTTCTTCGGGCGTTCTACTACACAGCGCTTCTCGAGAACGAGGAATATTCACCGATCCGTCCACTCGTGGACTGGTTGAACTACAACGGCTTCGCGATGGTCACGAAGCCGGCAAAGGAGTTCACCGATTCCATGGGGCGCCGCAAGGTCAAGGGCAACATGGACATCGATCTCGCGGTCGATGCGATGGAGATGGCCCCGCACGTCGATCACATCGTGCTGTTCTCCGGCGACGGCGACTTCCGGCCGCTCGTCGAATCCCTGCAGCGTCAGGGAATCCGGGTTTCGGTCGTCTCGACCATCCGGTCGAGCCCGCCGATGATCGCCGACGAACTGCGTCGGCAGTGCGACAATTTCATCGAACTCGACGAGTTGCGCGAAGTGATCGGGCGCCCGCCCCGCGGCGAGTCCGCGCAGCAGACGACCGTGATGGCCGAGAACAACGACTGACGGGCCGTGTGGCGCTGGTCCGGAGGATCGCGCCCCCGCTCGCTCAGCGATAGTTGACCCCTTTTCACCGCCATACCATCCGGCCGAGCCTGTCATCCGGGCGGGCCAGCCCCTATAGTGCCGCCGACCGGATAGCGCCGCCGCGGAGACACGAGTCGACATGCCCGAGCCACTGACCCTCTATCTCGCCGCGCCCCGGGGCTTCTGCGCCGGTGTGGATCGCGCGATCAAGATCGTGGAAATGGCGCTCCGAAAATGGGGCGCCCCGGTCTATGTGCGCCACGAGATCGTGCACAACAAATACGTGGTCGACGAGCTTCGCGCGCAGGGCGCGGTCTTCGTCGAGGAACTGTCCGACTGCCCCCCCGACCGTCCCGTCGTCTTCTCCGCCCATGGCGTGCCGAAATCCGTTCCCGCCGAAGCGGAAGCGCGGCAGATGCTCTATGTCGATGCGACCTGCCCCCTGGTCTCGAAGGTTCATATCGAGGCGGAACGGCATTACGAGAACGGGCTCCGGATGATCATGATCGGCCATCGCGGCCACCCGGAGGTCATCGGCACGATGGGCCAGCTGCCCGAGGGCGCGGTCACGCTGGTCGAGACCGTCGCGGATGTCGCGGAACTGACGCCCGAGGACCCCGACCGGCTGGCCTTCATTACCCAGACAACGCTGTCGCTCGACGACACCGCCGAGATCATCACCGCGCTTCGTACGCGTTTCCCGAACATCGCCGGTCCGCGCAAGGAAGACATCTGCTACGCGACGACGAACCGGCAGGAGGCTGTGAAGGCGATGGCGCCGATGATCGAGGCGCTTCTGGTGATCGGGGCGCCCAATTCCTCGAATTCGCAGCGGCTGGTCGAGGTCGGCCGCCGCGCCGGCTGCGGCTACGCGCAACTCGTCCAGCGGGCGGCCGACATCGACTGGCGCGCGCTCGCGGGTGCGCGCGCCGTCGGGATCACCGCCGGCGCATCCGCGCCTCAGGTGCTGGTGGATGAGGTCATCGCCGCCTTCCGCGGGCGCTACGAGGTCACCGAGGAACTGGTCGAGACCGCGCGCGAGGATGTCGAATTCAAGGTGCCGCGCGTCCTGCGGGAAAAGGTCGCGTGACCCGCGTCCCCCTGCCCGCGCTGGTCCTCGGCTGGCTCGGCCTCATCCCGTTCGTCTACGCGGTGATGCTGCTCTTCTCCGTGCCGGGATCGCTTCCGACCTTCGGCCTCGCACCGCCGGGACCGGCGGGCGGGCTCCATGTGCTGCGCTTCTTCGGCGCGGCGATCCTCGCCTTCATGGGCGGCTGCCTCTGGGGCTTCGCCTCCGCCCCGCCACGCTTCCCGCGGTGGATCTTCCTGGCCGCCGCCGGGCTGCCGGCGATCGCCGCCTATCTCGCGATCCAGCCCAACCCCGCGCAAAGCTGCGTGTTTCTCGCCTTCGGCTTCATGATCCTGCAGGGGATCGACATTCTTTTCCAGCGGCTCAGCATCGCGCCCGCCTACTGGCTCAGTCTGCGCCTGCCGCTGACCGCGGGCGTCATGGCGTGCCTGCTCGTCGGCGCGATCCATGGTTGAGCGGATCATGGGTGGGTCGATGGTGCCCGAGTCGATGGTAACCGAGTCGATGGCGACCGGGTTGATGGATGGCTGAACTCCTCGCCTATACCGATGGCGCCTGTTCCGGCAATCCCGGGCCCGGCGGCTGGGGCGTCCTGCTCATCGCGCGCGACGGCGACCGGGTCGTGAAGACGCGCGAGCTCAATGGCGGCGAGCCGATGACGACCAACAACCGCATGGAGCTGATGGCCGCCATCGCGGCGCTCGAGGCGCTGTCTCGGCCGTCCGAACTGACGCTGGTCACCGATTCGAATTATCTGCGCGACGGCGTGACGAAATGGATTCATGGCTGGCGCAAGAACGGCTGGCGCACGGCGGACCGGAAGCCGGTCAAGAACGAGGATCTCTGGCGCCGGCTGGAGGCCGCGACGGACTCGCACCGGATTCGCTGGGAATGGGTCAAGGGACACGCCGGGCACGCGGAGAACGAGCGGGCCGATGAGCTCGCGCGGGCGGGAATGGCGCCGTTCAAGCCCCCCCGCGAGGAGGGCAAGGCCGCGACGGGCTGAGAGGGGCGCCGGAGCGTTCGGGATACCGTCTCGACGCGAGCGGGGCTCAGCCGAGGTGGGCGCCGGGCCGGATCGAGAAGCCGCGCAGGAAATCGATCGCCCCCATCGGGCTCTTTCCCGCGCGCTGCAGGCGCGAGAGGCGGACGGAGCCCTCGCCGCAGGCGATGGTCAGCGCGTCGTCGAGCACGGTCCCCGGTCCCGCCCCGCCCGGCGATTCATCGGCCAGCACCGAGCCGAGCAGCTTCACCCGTTCGCCCGCGATCTCGCACCAGGCGCCCGGGAAGGGCGAGAGGCCGCGGATGCGACGGTCCACCTCGCAGGCCGGGCGGGTCCAGTCGATCTTCGCCTCGCCCTTGTCGATCTTCGCCGCGTAGGTCACACCTTCGGCCGGCTGCGGCAGCGGGTGCAGCGCGTCGAGCCGGTCGATCACCTCCACGATGAGTTCGGCGCCCATCTGCGACAGCCGGTCATGGAGATTGCCGGCCGTGTCCTCGGGGCCGATGCGGATCGCGCCCTCCAGCCAGACCGGGCCGGTGTCGAGGCCGGCTTCCATTCCCATGATCGAGACGCCGGTCCGCGGATCGCCGGCCAGGATCGCCCGCTGGATCGGCGCCGCGCCGCGCCAGCGGGGCAGCAGCGAGGCATGGATGTTGAGGCATCCGAGCACCGGCGCGGCGAGGATCTCGGGCGGGAGGATCAGCCCGTAGGCGACCACCACCGCGAGATCCGCGCCGAGCGCGGCGAAGGCCTCGCGCTCGGCCGGGTCACGGAAACTGGCGGGGGCGCGGACGGGCAGGCCAAGCTCCTCGGCCGCGCGGGCGACGGGACTCGGCCGGGCCTTCTGCCCCCGCCCGGCGGGCCGCGGCGGCTGGGTATAGACGGCGGCGATCTCATGACCCGCGTGGACCAGCGCGCGGAGCGGCGGAACCGAGAAATCAGGCGTGCCCATGAAGATCAGCCGCATCGGGCCTCCGTTCGGTCGGCCGGGCGAACCGGCGCGCGCCCGTTCTTCTCGCCCGGTCTCTGCGCCCGTCCCTCGCCGGTGGCTCAGGCCCGGGCCTTCTCGCGCTTCAGCTTCTTCATCTTCGAGGTGATCATCGTCCGCCGGATTGGGCTCAGATAATCGATGAAGAGTTTGCCGCGAAGGTGGTCGAGTTCGTGCTGCACGCAGGTCGCGGGACGATCCGAGAACTCCTCCTCGCGCACATGGCCCTCGAGATCCATCCACCGCAGCCGCACGCGGTCGGGCCGGGACACATCCTCGAAGATGTCGGGAATCGAGAGGCAGCCTTCCTCGCTCACGACCCAGTTGTCGGAGGCCCAGGTGATCTCGGGGTTGAGGAACACCATCGGATCGGGCTCCTCGTCCTTGCCGGCGCAATCCATGACGAAGATCTGCTTCATCACGCCCAACTGCGTCGCGGCGAGGCCGATCCCGGGGGCGTCGTACATCGTCGCGAGCATGTCATCGGCGAGCTGGCGTACCGAATCATCGACGCCGCGAATGGGCGCCGCCGTCTTGCGGAGCCGCGGGTCGGGATGGATGAGGATCGGACGGAGCGTTGCCATGCTGGCGAAATAGGCGATGGCGCTGGCGTTGACAAGGATCGCGGCCCCCCCGACCCCGGCGCGGTGCGCGGGGGGCGGCGCCGCGTCAGTAGAGTCCGGCTCCCGGCTCGGCGATCAGCGGCTTCGCCTCGCCGAGCAGCGGGCGGCCGCTGGTGAGCAGGGCTCCGGCGCTCTGAGCGAGGATACCGCCGCCGGCCGGCCCGGCGGGCACCCGGGCGACGGAGCCGGGCATCGCCGGCATCGGCGGGCCCGCGCGGGCGATCTGCTCCGCGAGCGCCCGGCGCTGCGCCTCGCGGCGCTCGGAGCGGGTACTGCGGCGGGCATCCGGCGTCGCGCCTGCGACCAGGGTTTCCGGATCCGGCGCCACCGGCGAGCCCTCGGCCCCCGGCAGGTCCTCCGGTTCGAGGCCGGCGAGCAGTCGGTCGAACCGCTGCCGGTAGACCGCGGCCAGGTCGGGCGTGAGCGAATGATAGGCGCCCGCCGCCTCGGACCAGCTGCCGCGTTCCTCATAGAGATTTCGCAGGAACTGCGCGGCGTAGGTCGCGGTCCATTGCGGGTCGAACATGTCCTCGAGGCTCGGGAAGGCATGGCCATGCCAGCGGTAGTTGATCTGCACGCAGCCGACATCGAAACTCTTGCGCCCCGCGGCGAGGCTCTCGCGGCCGAAGGCGGTCGCCTCCTCGCGGGTCTTGAACCAGTGCCCCTTGCCCTCGCGGTTGATGGCCCAGGGGTAGGGGCGCACGCGTCCGTTCGATTTCCGCCCCGTTTCGGTCAGAGCGACGGCGTAGAGCACCTCGACCGGAACGCCGCCCCGACGGGCGCCGGCGGCGATCGCGGCCTCGCAAAGCGCGGCGTCGGGATCGTCCTCGGCCGCCGCGGAACCTGTAAAGGCCAAACCCGAGAGAGCCGCCGCCGAAACCGCCAGATCCGCGAGAAGGAGCCCGAGAAGGAGCGCGACTGCGTGCGCGGCGCGGCGAAACATGACCGGGGTCCCATCGACTGAACGGAACCTCCCTGCCACGGGATGGTTACCCCGGGGTTAGCCCCGAGCTTGTCATGGCGCTTCCAACCAGCGCGCTCATACCCTAATTAACCATCGTAACGGAAACGGTGGAGGGGAGCGACCGCCGAATGGACATGATTTCGACGGTCGTGAAGCCGATTCACCGGGAGGGATGGAAGTTCATCCCCGCCTTCGGGATCGTCGCGCTGCTGCTTTTCTTTCTCTGGGAGCCGCTCGGCTGGCTCGGGCTCGGGCTGACCGTCTGGTGCTACTACTTCTTCCGCGACCCGGATCGCGTCACGCCGACCCGGCCCGGTCTCTTCGTGAGCCCGGCGGATGGCGTCGTCTCGCTGATCGAACGCGCGGCGCCGCCGCCCGAGCTCGGCCTCGGCGCGGAGGAGCGGACACGGGTCAGCGTCTTCATGAACGTCTTCAACTGCCATGTGAACCGTGCCCCCATCGCCGGCACGGTAACGAAGATAGCCTATCGTCCGGGCAAGTTCCTCAACGCCTCGCTCGACAAGGCCAGCGAGGACAACGAGCGCAACGGGCTGGCGCTGAGGCTGGAGGACGGCCGCGAGATCGCCGTGGTGCAGATCGCGGGCCTCGTCGCCCGGCGCATCCTCTGCGAGGTGGCCGAGGGAACCCCGCTCGCGACCGGCCAGCGCTTCGGCATGATCCGCTTCGGCTCTCGCGTCGATGTCTATCTGCCGGAGGGGGTGGCCCCGCTCGTCGCGGTTGGACAGGGAACGATCGCGGGCGAGACGGTCATCGCCGATCTGGCGTCGGCCGAGCTGGCCCGGCAAGGGGAGGTGCGCTGAGCCATGATCGCCCGCCGCCGCGACAAGCTGCCGTTCCTTCATCTGCTGCCGAGCCTCGTCACCATCATCGGCCTCTGCGCCGGTCTGACGGCGATCCGCTTCGCCTATGCCGAGAAGTTCATGCTGGCGATCGTGCTGATCCTCGTGGCGGCCGCGCTCGACGGCGTGGACGGGCTGCTGGCGCGGCGACTGAACAGCGTGAGCCCCTTCGGCGCGGAACTCGATTCGCTCTGCGACTTCCTCGATTTCGGGGTGGCGCCGGGTATCATCGTCTACCAGTTCGCGCTCGCGGATGCGAATGACCTCGTCTGGGTGCTGGTGCTCATCTACATCGTCTGCTGCTGCCTGAGGCTCGCCCGGTTCAACGTGAACCGCGACGCACCGAGCCGCGGCAAGGTGCCGAGCTTCGTGGGCGTTCCGGCCCCCGCCGGGGCGCTTCTCGCGCTCTTCCCGATGTTCGGAACCTTCGCCGGCATCTGGGACGCGCGGGACGCGCCGATGCTCGTCGCGCCCTGGCTCGCGATCGTCGGCCTCCTGATGGTGAGCCGCCTGCCGACCTTCAGTCCGAAGGCGCTGCGCATTCCGCGCGACAAGGTGCCCCTGCTCCTGATCGGCACCGCGATCATCGTCGGCCTCGCCGTCACGCGGTTCTGGCTGCTGACGGTGCTCGTCACGCTCGCCTACATGGCGACGCTCGTGCACGCCGCCGTGCGTCTGCGCCGCGCGGTGCCTGCCGAGGGGCGCGACCTACCGGACGGGCCCGGGGAGGGGCCCGAGTCCGAAAACCCGGATTCCCAGAACCCATAATCCGAAACCAACGAGAACAACGGCGAAACCATCCGAGGGTAGCTAATGGAACTTAAGGCAGTCGGGACTTCCTATCGCCGCTGGGCCCCGGTCTACGATCAGACATTCGGCGCGTTGACCCGCGTCGGCCGGGCGAAGGCGGTCCGCCACGTCAACACCCGCCAGGGCAAGGTCCTCGAGGTCGGGGTCGGCACGGGGCTGGCACTCCGCCACTATGCGAACGGCGTCGAGGTCACGGGGATCGATTTCTCGCCGGAGATGCTGCGGAAGGCCCGCGCCAAGGTCACGGAGCACCGTCTCTCGCATGTGACGGAGCTGCGCCGGATGGATGCGCGCAAGCTCGACTTCTCCGACGACACCTTCGACACCGTGGTCGCGATGTATCTCGTCTCCGTGGTGCCGGAGCCGGAGAAGGTGGTGGCCGAGATGGCCCGCGTCTGCAAACCCGGCGGAGAAGTGGTGATCGTCAATCATTTCGCCCGGGACGAAGGCCCGCTCGCGCGGCTCGAGCGCGGATTCGCGCCCTTCGCCGACCTGCTTGGCTGGCATTCCGATTTCGCCATCGAACGGGTGCTCGGGAGCGAGGATCTGGAGATCGTCGAGCGGCGCAGGTTCCCGCCCTTCGGGATGTTCACCTTCCTGAGGCTCCGCAAGAAGCCCCGCGGACCTCTCGTCTGAGGGGCGATCCCGCCCCAGATCCCCCCGCCGCGTCCTCGTACTGGCGCCGGGCCTCAGCCCGGAGCTTGTTTCGGGGGCCTTGGCTCGGGGCCTTGGCTCGAGGATCTCAGCTCGGGGCCTGGGCGAGATAGTCGAGAATAGCCTTCGCCTCGGCGCCGCTCCAGTCGGCGCCGCCCATCAGGCGGGCGATCTCGGCGCCTTCGCGGTTGAGGATCACCGTCACCGGCAGGCCCATCACATCCATTCCGCGCGCAAGCCGGCTCTTCGGATCGAGCCAGGTCGAGAGCGTGGTGATGTTCGCCTCCTTCAGGAACCGGTCGATACTCTCGGCCTCGTTGCGCCCGGTCGCGATCGGGATCACCGCGAAATCCGCGCCGCCCCGCTCCCGCTCCAGCGCGTCGAGCGCGGGATATTCCTCGCGGCAGGGCGCGCACCAGGTCGCCCAGAAGTTCACCAGCCGGATCTTGCCGTCGCTATCGGCGAGCCGGTGCTCGCCCTCCTCGCGGTCGAAATAGACCTCGTCCGGCACGGCGACCGGCTCGGTATGGATCACGAGCTTGCGCATGTCGCCGGCGCGCATCGCTTCGAGATCGGCCCGTTGCTCCGCCGTCAGGCTCTGGGCGAGGGCGGGGTTTGCGCCAATGATCGCGGCGGCGTATAGCAGGCCCGCGATCAGCGCGCCGGAGGCGTGGCGGAAACTGGTCCCGGCGAAGCGAAAAGCAGGCAGGCGCATGACTGAAAAGACCTCGAACGCGATGTGGGGCGGCCGGTTCGCGGCCGGGCCGGACGCGATCATGGAAGCGATCAATGCCTCGATCGGCTTCGACAAGCGCCTCGCGGCCCAGGACATCGAGGCCAGCCGCGCCCATGCCGCGATGCTGGCGCGGCAGGGCATCCTGACTGATACCGACGCGGAGCTGATCCGGGAAGGTCTGCTCACGGTCTTGTCAGAGATCGAAGCCGGAGAGTTCCGCTTTTCGACCGCGCTCGAAGACATCCACATGAACGTGGAGAGCCGGCTGAGGGAGCTGATCGGCGAGCCCGCCGGGCGGCTTCATACCGCGCGCTCCCGCAATGACCAGGTGGCCACCGACTTCCGGCTCTGGGTCCGGGGTCAGTGCGATGCCGCGATCGAGGGGATCGAGGCGCTGATGCGCGCGCTCGTCACCCAGGCGGACGCGGGCGCGGATATGGTGATGCCGGGCTTCACCCATCTCCAGGTCGCCCAGCCCGTGACCTGGGGCCATCACATGCTCGCCTATGTCGAGATGCTGGCCCGCGATCGGGCGCGCTTCGCCGATGCCCGCGCGCGGATGAACGAGAGCCCGCTCGGCGCCGCGGCGCTCGCCGGAACCTCCTTCCCGATCGACCGGGAGTTCACCGCGCGCGAGCTCGGCTTCGACCGGCCGATGGCCAATTCGCTCGACGCGGTCTCGGACCGCGATTTCGCGCTGGAATTCCTGTCCGCGGCCAGCCTCTGCGCGACCCATCTGAGCCGGATGGCCGAGGAACTGGTGATTTGGTCCACGGCGCAGTTCCGCTTCGTGACACTCTCGGACCGCTTCTCCACCGGTTCCTCGATCATGCCGCAGAAGAAGAATCCGGACGCGGCGGAGCTGATCCGGGCGAAGGTCGCGCGGATCAACGGCGCGCTGGTGGCGCTCCTGACGGTGATGAAGGGCCTGCCGCTCGCCTATTCGAAGGACATGCAGGAGGACAAGGAGCAGGTCTTCGACGCCGCCGACAGCCTGATGCTCGCGCTCGCCGCGATGACAGGCATGGCAGGAGACATGCGACCCAACGCCGAGCGCCTGCGCGAAGCGGCGGCGAGCGGCTTCTCGACGGCGACCGACCTCGCCGACTGGCTGGTGCGCGCGCTCGGCCTGCCGTTCCGGGACGCGCATCACGTGACGGGCGCGCTGGTGCGGCGGGCGGAGGAACTCGGGATCGACCTGCCGGACCTGAGCCTCGACGACATGCGGGCGGTCCATGAGGGGATCACGGCGGAGGTCTACGAAGTGCTGGGCGTAGACAACTCGGTCGCGAGCCGGACGAGCCACGGCGGGACCGCGCCGTCCCAGGTCCGCGCTCAGATCGCCCGCTGGCGCGAGAGCTTTCCGGCATGAACCGCGCCACCATCATCCCCGCGCTCGTTCTCGCGCTCCTGGCCGCCGGCTGCGGCATCAAGGACCAGCCCGGGACACCGAGCGGACGCCCGCTCCCCGTCGAGGAGCCCCAGCCGGCGCAGGCGGACCTGCCGACCGATTGAGGGCGTTCGGGGCGGCGAGGTGGAAAGGCGGACCGAGAGTCGACCTAACCTCGGGTAGGCCGTGAACCAAGATCCGCCTCACGCGCGTTCTTGCTTTCGCGAGCGCGCGACGCTACACCCCGCCGCCGGATTTTCGCGAAGGGGCGGAGCGTGGACCATTTTCTCTACCGAGACGGCATCCTTCACGCGGAGGACGTGCCGCTGACCGAGATAGCGACCGCGGTCGGAACCCCGGTCTACGTCTATTCCGCGGCGACCCTGACCCGCCACTACCGCGTTTTCCAGGAAGCGCTGGCGGGGATGGATCACCTGATCTGCTACGCGATGAAGGCCAATTCCAACCAGGCGGTGCTGCGCCTCATGGCGAAGCTCGGCGCCGGGATGGACGTGGTCTCGGGCGGCGAATACCTGCGCGCCCGGGCGGCGGGCGTGCCGGGTGACCGGATCGTCTTCTCCGGCGTCGGCAAGACGCGGGACGAAATGCGTCTGGCGCTGGAACAGGGCATCCGCCAGTTCAACGTCGAATCGGAACCCGAACTTCGCGCGCTCTCCGAGGTCGCGGCCGGGCTCGGGACGCGCGCGCCGATCGCGATCCGGGTCAATCCCGACGTCGATGCGAAGACCCACGCCAAGATCGCGACCGGCAAGTCGGAGAACAAGTTCGGCATCCCGATCGCCCGCGCCCGCGAGGTCTACGCCGAGGCCGCGCGTCTCCCGGGAATCGAGGTCGTCGGCGTCGATGTCCATATCGGCAGCCAGCTCACGGAACTCGCGCCGTACCGCTCGGCCTTCACGAAGGTCGCGGAGCTGACCGGGGCACTCCGGGCCGACGGCCACGACATCCGGCGGCTCGATCTCGGCGGCGGGCTCGGCATCCCCTACCGCCGCGACAACGAGGCCCCGCCCCTGCCCTTCGACTATGGCGGCGTGATCCGCGAGACGCTCGCCCATCTCGGCTGCGAGATCGAGATCGAACCGGGACGGCTCATCGCCGGTAACGCGGGCATCCTGCTCGCCTCGGTGATCTGGCGGAAAGAAGGCGAGGGGCGGACCTTCCTCGTGCTCGACGCGGCGATGAACGATCTCGTGCGGCCGGCGATGTACGACGCCTTCCACGAGATCATCCCCGTCAGGGAGGCCGCGCCGGGCGTCGAGCGGGACCCGGTCGATATCGTCGGCCCGGTCTGCGAGACCGGGGACACTTTCGCCCGCGAACGGCCCATGCCGCCGCTCGGCGAGGGCGATCTCGTCGCCTTCCGCTCGGCCGGGGCCTATGGCGCGGTGATGGCCTCGGAATACAACTCCCGTCCGCTGGTGCCCGAGGTGCTGGTCTCGGGGGATCACTTCGCCGTGGTGCGGGCGCGCCCGAGCTTTGACGAAATGATCGGGCGCGATACCATCCCTGACTGGATCGACTAGATTCCCGCGCGGGCGGGTGCTCCGCCGCGTGCCCCGGAAGCGAGGCGGATGAGGCAGAGGCCAGAGGACGAGACCCCGAGGGACCGCGGACTTGCCACGACGATCCGGCGTACCCGCGCCGGAATGGCCGGGGAGGCGCTGCTGCGCGCCTTCTGGCCCTTCGCCTCGCTCCTCGCCGTCTTCTGGTCCGTCATGGCCTTCGGCCTGCCGGAGCTTCTGACCCGGGGTCAGATGATCGGCGTGCTCGCCGCGTTCGGCGTGGGGGCGCTCTGGCTCGGCTGGCGCGGCTTCCGCGGCCTGCGCTGGCCGAGCGCGCGCGAGGCCCGCGACCGGATCGACGCGACGCTGCCCGGAACGCCGCTCGCCGCGCTCGAGGACGCGCAGGCCCTCGGGACCGGCGACGCGGGCGCGCGCGCAGTCTGGGCCGCGCATCTCGAACGAATGCGGCGCGCCGCGGCCGCCGCGCGTCCCGTACCGCCCGATCTCCGCCTCGCGAGCCGCGATCCATGGGCGCTCAGGCTCGCGGCGCTGGTGCTGCTCGGCGCGGCGCTCCTCTTCGCAGGCGGCGAGGGCATTCGCGGCGTCGGCGCGGCGATCAAGCCCGCGGGACCTTCCCAGATCGCGACGGGACCGAGCTTCGAGGGCTGGGCCGAACCGCCCGACTACACCGGGCGTCCGACGCTCTACCTGCCCGACATCCGCTCCGCCGAACCGGTGAGCGTGCCCAGCGGCACGGAGATCACGCTGCGGGTCTACGGCGCCGAGGGAAGCGATTTCGCACTGAACGAGGATGTGTCCGGCGGCGACCCGGTCGCGCTCGCCGAGAGCGCCCCCGGCATCGCGGGCGCGGAATTCGAGGTGCGCGAGGGTGGCGAGATCACCCTGAGCCGAGGCGGCGCAGCGCTCGGCCACTGGGTCTTCGCGGCGGAGCCCGACATGGCGCCGACGATCGCGCTCTCCCAGCCGGTGACCGCGATCGAGGAGGGCAAGACCCGGATCGCCTATGTGGCGAAGGACGACCACGGCATCGCCCGCGCGCAGGCGCGCATCGTGCTCGACGCCGCGCGCGCCGACCGGCGCCATGGGCTGGAAATCGACCCGGCTCCGCGGCCGCCGCTCGTGATCGACCTGCCGATGCCGATGACCGGGGCGGGCGCCGAGGTGAACGAGGCACTGGTGGATGATTTCGCCAAGGACCCGTTCGCCGGCCTGCCGGTCACGCTGACGCTGAGCGCCGAGGATGCGATCGGCCAGCGCGGCGACAGCGGCCCGATCGCGACGATCCTGCCCGCCCGGCCGTTCTACGACCCGCTGGCCGCCGCGCTGATCGAGCAGCGGCGCGACCTGCTCTGGTCGCCAGGGAATGCGACCCGCGTCACACGCGTCCTCCGGGCCGTTTCCGCCGAGGCCGACGAGATCTTCGAGAGCCCCCGCGCCTATCTCATCACCCGCGCCGCGATCCGGGACCTGCACCGGGCGAATACCGAAGGCCGCGCCGGGGAAGTCGTCGAGGACGTGGCCGAGGCGCTGTGGCAGGCGGCGCTCCTCATCGAGGATGGCGGGCTGATGAGCGCCAAGGCCCGGCTCGACCGCGCCCGCGAGCGGCTCTCGGAGGCGCTCCGCAACGACGCCCCGGACGAGGAGATCGCCCGGCTCATGGACGAACTTCGCGACGCGACCCGCGAGTACATGCGCCAGATGGCCCGCGAGGCGATCGAGCGCGGCGAACAGCAGCGGGCGGAGAACGCGCCCGACGGCCAGACCATGAGCCAGGACCAGATCCAGGAGCTGATGCGCCGGATTCAGGAACTGTCGGAACAGGGCCGCAAGGCCGAGGCCGAGCAGTTGCTCGGCATGCTGCAGCAACTGCTCGACAACATGCGGATGCAGGTCACCGAGGGTGGCGAAGGCGAGGGGCAGCCGGGCGAGCAGACGATGCAGGGACTCGCCGACGCGCTGCGCGAGCAGCAGGGGCTTGCGGACGAATCCTTCGAGGAATTGCAGCGGCAGTTCCGCGAGAACCGCGGCCAGAACCAGGGCAATCCGGGCCAGATGGGCCGCCCCCCGGGACGGCCCGGCGATGAAGCTCGCCGCGACCCGGAAGGCGGGGGGCAGCCGGGCGCGGCCGAACTCGCCCGCCGCCAGGAGGCGCTGCGCCAGCTCATGGAAGAGATGCGCGACGCGCTTCCGGGAGAGGCCGGCGAGGCCGCGCGCGAGGCGATGCGCGAGGCCGAGCGCAACATGGGCGAGGCGCGTGACCGGCTGAACGAGGATGACGCCGGGGGCGCGCTCGACCGTCAGGCAGAGGCGATCGACCGCTTGCGCGAGGGCATGCGCGAGATGGCAGAGGACATGCGCGCCCGGAACGGCCAGCAGACCGGCGAGGGCGATGAGGAAAGCCAGTCCCGCGCCGAGAACGGCCGGGACCCGCTCGGACGGCCGCTCGGCTCGCGCGGCGGGATCGGCGGCAACGAGCGCGTGGTCCCCGACGCGGATGCGATCGCGCGTGGCCGCGCCCTGCTCGACGAGATCCGGCGCCGCGCGGGCGAGCAGTTCCGCCCGGAGATCGAACTCGACTACCTGCGGCGGCTGCTCGACCAGTTCTGACTGGATTGCCCGAGGATGTCGCCGGGCCGGTCAGCCCGGCTGGTTGTCCTGCGCGCCGCCGAAACGGTCGCGCAGCCATTCCCGCGCCGCATCGATCGCGTTGGCATAGCCGTCGATCGCCGGGGCCGCCGCCGGGATCTGATCCGCGAGCGGATCGCGCCAGATGTAGATCTCCAGCGCCAGACCGGCGATGAGCAGTGCGAGGATGAAGCCCGGCAGGAACCGCCGCTTCGCCCTGGGCGGTGGCGTCGTCCCGGGGCGCCCGTCCGCCCTGCCATCCGCGAGGTCGAGCCTGGGTGGCGCCGAGCGCGGCGCCTCCCGAAGCGCGATCCGGGACGCCGCGAGGTCGTGCTCCGAGGCCGCGTCCCGATCCGCGTGCTGGCCTGATCCCCGGTCAGAGTCCCGACTAGCGTCCTGATCCTGGGCAGGGTCCCGCCTCGGCGCGGGTATGCTCGGCCGCGGCTCCGCCCGGCGCTCCGTGGCCGGTTCGAGCGCCGCCTTGGCGGACGGCCCGGCCCGGTCAGCCGCGGCCGTACCTCCCGCGCCCGTACCTCCCGCGCCCGTGTCCTTCCTCAGTGCCGGGCCGCGCAGCGTATCGGCGGGGGTGTCCGATGGGTCCCCACCCGGCGCCACATCCGGCGCCGCGCGGTCCGTCCCCGAAGCGGACATCGCCGCGGCGTCGCGCGCCGGGGTGCCCACCGGAGACTGCCAGTTGAACGGCGCGTCGTCCGGCGGCGCCTTCGCCGGCCTCACGTCCGCTTCCCGCGCATCCCGGCTCGCCACGTCCTGCTTCGCCGTATCCTGCTTCGCCGTGTCCTGCTTGACCGTGTCCTGCTTGACCGTGTCCTGCTTGACCGTGTCCTGCTTGACCGTGCCCGAGACCGGAAACGGGATGGGCGCCGCGGCACTGGCGCCCGGCGCCGCGCCCGCCTTGGGACCGGGGCCCCGGGTTTCGAGCTTGCGCAGGATCTGATCCTCGCTCAGCTCCTCCCGCGCCTGGCCGCGCATGAACCAGCGGGTATGGCAGGCGGTGCATTGCACATGCTTGCCCGCCGGCGGGATCAACCCCTCGGGAACGTCGTATTCGGCGCCGCAATTGGGGCAGGTCAAGCGCATGGCAACCCTCGCGTCGGAACCGTTCGCGGCGGGGGAGCTGACGGGCGGGCCTCGCGAATCGGGTATCCCCTTCTAGCCGCCGCCCCAACCCTTTCCAACTGCGCCATTCCAGCAGGTCCATTTCCAGGAGCCGGCGGGGCCGCCGTGACGCGCGGCCAGAGCCGTTGCACCGCGCCGCGGCGATGTGTAAACCGTCGCCACTATCGGCGGAGGACCCGGTGATCGAATTCGAACAGGCCGGGTTCAGCTACGGCGACCACGCCGTTCTCCGGGACATGAGCCTGACGCTGGCACCGGGTTCCTTCCAGTTCCTCGTCGGCCCTTCAGGCGCCGGCAAGACCACCTTCCTCCGGCTCTGCTATCTCGATCTCGCCGTCACCGAGGGAGAGATCCGCCATTTCGGCCGCTCGATCGCGCCCTCGGAACGCGACGCCATCGCCGATCTGCGGCGCAGGGTCGGGGTCGTGCATCAGGACTGCCAGTTTCTCGACCACCTGCCGATCCACGAGAATATCGCGCTGCCGCTGACGGTGAACGGGATCGACCCGCGGGAGCGCGCCGACGACCTGCGCGCGCTCCTGCAATGGGTCGATCTGACGGCGCGTGTCGACGCGACGCCGCCCCTGCTCTCCGGGGGCGAACGCCAGCGCGCGGCGGTGGCGCGGGCGGTGATCCTGAGCCCCGACGTGATCCTCGCCGACGAGCCCACGGGCAATCTCGACTGGGACATGGCGCAGCGGGTGCTGACACTGCTGGTCGAACTCAACCGGATGGGAAAGACCGTGCTGATCGCGACGCACGACCTCAACCTCATCCGCGCGGCGAAGGCGCGGGTGCAGGCGCGGGTGCTCCGGCTCGCGCAGGGCCGCGTCCAGCTCGCGGGGGCGGATCTTTGAGCGCGTTCGGACGGTTCCTGAAGGGCGACCGCGGCGCTGACCGGGTGGTGCCGAGGGGGGCGCGCGCGGCGGTGTCGGTCGGCTTCCTCGCCGCCGTCATGGCCTTCTTCGCCGTTCTCGCGCTCGCGCTCGCGCTCGCCGCCGGACGCCTCGCCGACAGCTGGTCGGGCGAACTCGCCCGCGATGCGACCTTGCAGGTCTTCGCGCCCCAGGAGCAGGTGGAGGCGCAGGCCCGCGCCGCGCTCAACGTGCTCCGCACGACGCCGGGCATCCTCTCCGTCCGTGTCGTGACACTCGAAGAGCAGACGGACCTGCTCGAACCCTGGCTCGGACCCGGTTTCGTGGTCGAGACGCTGCCGCTGCCGCTCATGATCGCGGTCACGACCGACCGGGCCACGCTCGACCAGGACAGCCTCGCGCTGCGTCTCTCCGCCGAGGCGCCGGGGGCGGTCTTCGATGATCACGCCGCCTGGCGGATGCCGCTGGTGACAACGGCGGAACGGCTCCGGATCTTCGCGATCGCCTGCCTCGGGCTCACCGTGCTCGCCCTCGCGGCGGTGATCGGGCTCGCGGCGCAGGCGGCGGTGGCCGCGAACGGGCAGGTCATCCAGACGCTGCGGCTCATCGGCGCGCGCGACAGCTACATCAGCCACGCCTTCACCCGCCGTTTCACGCTGCGCGCGGCCGGGGGCGCGGTACTCGGAATGGGGGCGGGCCTCGCGCTTCTCGCCGCGCTGCCGCGGGCGACCGAGCAGGGGTTCTTCCTCGTCGGCATCGGCCTTCGGGGCTGGCACTGGGCGCTGCCCCTGCTCGTGCCGGTGATCGCCGGTTCCGTCGCCTGGGGCATCACGCGGCTCGCGACACGCGCCAGCCTGCGCCGCTGGAGCTGACCCCATGCGCCTTCTCCGCTCGCTCGTCTTCGATGTCCTCATGTACACGCTGATGGCGGCGATGGGGATCCTCTGCGCGCCGATGGCGCTCTGGTCGGTGGACGGCGCCTATCGGGCGATGAAGGCCTATTGCGCCGCGGCCTTCTGGCTGCTCCGGGTGATCTGCGGCCTTCGGGTCGAGGTCCGGGGCGAGGTGCCGACGGGGGACGTGATCGTCGCCTCCAAGCACCAGTCCTTCCTCGATATCATGATCCTGATGTACCATCTGCCGCGTGCGCGGTTCATCATGAAGCGCGAGCTCCGCTGGGCGCCGATCCTCGGCCTCTACGCGGTCCGGATCGGCTCGACGCCGGTCAACCGGGGCAAGCGGTCGGCGGCGATGAAATCGATGGTCTCCGATGTCGCGAAGGACGCCGGCACGCCGCATCAGCTGGTGATCTATCCCCAGGGCACGCGGACGCTGCCGGGGGCGAAGCTGCCCTACAAGGTCGGCGCCGGCGTGCTCTATGACCGGCTCGGCAAGACCTGCGTGCCGGCGGCGACCAATGTCGGCGTCTTCTGGTCGCGGCGGAGCTGGTACCGGGACCCTGGCCTCGCGGTCGTCGAGTTCCTGCCGCCGATCGCGCCGGGGCTCAAGGTTTCCGACTTCATGCGCGAACTGGAAGCGGTGGTGGAGGAGAACTCCGACCGCCTGATGCGCGAGGCGGGGTTCGACCTGCCCGCGGAAACCGCCGCCGGCGCCGGCTGATCTCCGGCCGCCACCAAGCGTCGCACCGAGGCTCCCGGAGCGCGGCGGTCAGGCGACCAGCGACTTCTGCCCCATGTCGAGATACTTCCTGCGCCGCGCCTTGCGCAATTCGCCCGGCTTCCTGCCATCGACCTGGGCGAGCAGGTCCGCGATCGCCGCGCCGACCCGCGCGACCGTCTCGGCCTTGTTGCGCTGCGCCCCGCCGCGCGGCTCCGGTACCACCGTGTCGGCGATGCCGAGCGTCAGCAGATCCTGCGCGGTGAGCCGCAGCGCCTCGGCGGCTTCCTTCATCTTCTCGGCATCCTTCCAGAGGATGGAGGCGCAGCCCTCCGGCGAGATCACGGAATAGATCGAGTGCTCCAGCATCGCGAGCCGGTCAGCCGTCGCGAAGGCGACCGCTCCGCCGGAACCGCCCTCGCCGATGATGACGGAGATGAGCGGAACGCCGAGTTGCAGGCATTTCTCGGTCGAACGGGCGATCGCCTCCGCCTGTCCGCGTTCCTCCGCGCCCTTGCCCGGATAGGCGCCGGGCGTGTCCACGAGCGCGATCACCGGCAGACCCATGCGGTCGGCGAGATCCATGAGGCGGATGCCCTTGCGATAGCCCTCCGGCCGGGCCATGCCGAAATTGTGCTCGAGCCGGGTCCGGGTGTCGTGGCCCTTCTCGAGCCCGATCACCATCACCGGCCGGTCATTGAAGCGCGCGAGACCGCCCATGACCGCGTGATCATCGGAAAAGGCCCGGTCGCCGGCGAGCGGGGTCCATTCGGTGAAGAGCCCGTCGATGTAATCCTTGCAATGCGGCCGGTCGGGATGCCGCGCGACCTGGCACTTCCGCCAGGGATCGAGGCCGCGGTAGAGCTCGTCGAGCAGTTGCGCCGCCTTCTTGTCGAGCGCCGCCGCCTCTTCCTCGACGTCCATCTCGGCGTTCTTGCGGCCGAGAGCGCGCAGTTCCTCGGCCTTGCCCTCGATCTCGGCGAGGCCCTTTTCGAAGTCGAGATAGTTCTGCATGTCCGCTCCGTCGGTTCGGAGCCGTATATTGAGGGGCGCGAAGGGGATTGCAACAGCGGCCCCTCGCGTCTCGCGGGAGAAGCGGCGGCGCAAGGCCGAAATTGTTACCGCGCGCTCGGGCGCGGTTAACGCCTCCTTAGGGATGATTCATTCGGCGCGTTAGCCATTGCTTAGGCTTGGGCGGCCAGAGTGCCTCTCACGCGGTCGAAAGGACCGGCGCGGCGGGGCCCGATGCGGCCCGGCGCCGCAGCACTCAGAAGGGCGATCATGGGCACCGCGCGGCGGTCGCCCACCATGAAAACCGCGGTGTCGAAAGCACCGCTCGCCAAAAGGAAAATACCAATGTCCAGCATCCTGACCAACACCGGCTCCATGGTTGCCCTCCAGACCCTCAAGTCTGTCAACAAGGGCCTCGCAAAGGTTCAGGACGAAGTCTCGACGGGTCTCAAGGTCTCCACGGCCAAGGACAATTCGTCGAGCTGGTCGATCGCGTCCACGATGTCCTCCGATATCGGGAGCTTCGAAGCCCTGAGCGACTCGCTGACCTCCGCCTCGGCGCTGGTCGGTACCGCGCGTTCGGCGGCCGAGCAGATCTCCGGCATCCTCAAGGAGATCCAGACCAAGATCGTCCAGGCCGAGAACCCGGACGCGGACACCGCGAAGATCCAGAACGAGGTGACCGGGCTGACCAACACGATCATCTCGATCGCGCAGTCGGCCCAGTACAACGGGGTCAACCTCGTTGAGAGCGGCGCCGCCGCGCAGGACATCACGGTGTCGATCATGCGCGACTCCGCCGGTGCCCTGACCACGGGCACGCTGTCGGTCGCCGCGCAGGATCTCGAAGCGCTCGGCGCGGCGCTCACCGTCGGCACCGCGACCGTCGAGGACATCGACACGCTGATCGACTCGGCCAACACCGCGGCCTCCGCCTTCGGTACCGCCCAGGTCCGCATCGATGCCCAGAACGAGTTCCTGTCGAAGCAGGCCGACTCGCTCAAGGCCGGTGTCAGCGCCCTGGTCGACGCCGACATGGAAGAGGCCTCGGCCCGGCTGACCGCGCTGCAGACCCAGCAGCAGCTCGGCATCCAGTCGCTGTCGATCGCGAACCAGGCGCCGCAGGCGGTCCTGTCGCTCTTCCAGTAAGAGCCGGACCCGAAATGAGTTGAGCGATATCAGCGGGTTGTGATTCACGTCGGTTTGCGAAGACTGACGGAGATCCGATGCCCTGGACTGATACCGCTCGGCGCGACTATGACC